>NZ_JBLWEN010000001.1:0-152789 GCF_048287415.1 Candidatus Electronema sp. JM | reverse complement strand
TGTATGAAAAACGGAATGAAGTCGGGCGGCTGTTCAGAAGGCTGAAGGGATTCCGCCGCATCTTCACCCGGTTTGACAAACTGGATGTCATGTTCATCGGGTTTGTCGTTTTTGCCTTGATCGTGATTGCAATCAAATAATGCTAACAGGTCATAGCTTCTTTTATCAATAAGTTGTGACTTACGCAAGAGGTCTAGTGTTAACAGTAACAGGCTCTAATATAAGGTGTGAAAAATTTTTCGCCCCTGCTGCATCACGTAGCCACTCAACGCAGGGGACAATTCTACATGCCATACACTGGAGATGGCGCGGCTGACGCTTCTGCTTTCCGCTCCCTGCTGATCTCCTCCAGCGCCCGACGCACCGCCTCCTTCAGTTCGTCCAAGCGGAACGGCTTGACGAGAAAATCGAACACCCCTTCCTGAAAAGCGATGTCCACCGTCTCCGGGCTGGCGTAGCCGCTGATGATGATCACCTTGCTGCGCGGACTCAATTTTTTGACCTGGCGGAAGACCTCCAGGCCGTCCATGCCCTTCATGCGGAAATCGGTGATCACCACATGGACCGGCGCACTGCTGATACGCTCCATCGCCGCCTGCGGGCTGGTGAAGGCCTGCGCGTTCAGTCCAATTTTGCTGAAGGTGTGTTGCAGCCGCTTGCCGATGATCGGCTCGTCATCAATAATGAGCAGGTCAGAGCTGTCGCTGGCCGTGGTTGTAAGCTGCATTCCGTCTCCTTGTCAAACCCTGTATTCCCCGTTCAGGAACGCTTCGGCATATCTGCCCGGATCATTGTCGCTCTCCATGCGCACATCCAGCTGGCGGGTGTAGCCCACCAGTCTGCCAAGGATGTCCAGCGCGCGCTCGGCCTCCCGCTGCGGCAGGCGCGAGAGCCGGGCTGTGACCAGGTCGCCTTTGGTCTGGACATTGAACTCGAACTCCTTGAGTATCTGCGCGATCATCGCCGCCCTGCGCGAGCGTTTGGTCATGTCCGTCACGCCGCCCAGAAAGCGGTAGTAAAGATGGTTGTTCTGCTCCGCCTCGCCGCAGTGCGCGTCTATAATATTATAATGATAGCCCAGACGAAAGCAAAGATTGACATAATTTCCGCCGATGATGGCGATGTTGTGGCCGCTGTACTGCTCCGCCGCCTCTTCGCGGATCGGACTGAACATGCTGTTCATCAGGTCGCGGATGCCTACCGGCATAGGATTGTTGTGCCATATCTCCGGGAAGAGCATCCCTTGCAGCACAGCACGGAAGGGCACGGAAGCAATGGCCTGAAACGGCACATCGCGCTCAGGCGCGTCAGAGGCAAGGCCGCCGCCGATGTCAATCACCAGAATGCCGGTGGGAATGGGCAGCTTCATCGGCCGGACGATGCTGCCCTTGATCAGCCGCCGCTCATCGCGGCCAAGGTTGACCATCTCCTGCACTGCTGACTCATGCGAGAAGCGGAGAATGTCGTGATAGGTGCGGCAGCCGTCTATGCTGAAGTCCTGCATCATCGGATCCACCAGATGCAGCTCAGAGACCTTCTTGAGAATGCGGCGGAGCAGGCGGAACTCGCGGCTGGACATCAGGTTGATGCAGGAGGTGGCGCGATAGACCAGCAGCTCGTCAACTAAGCCTCGATAGATGCGGCGGTCTTCCGCGTCCACGGTGATCAGCTCGCCTTCGCGCACCTTGCCGAGGATGCTGCCCACATTGACCAAGCAGGGCACTTGGAACTCGCGGCAGATGGTGGCCATGTGGCTGACCGGCGTGCCGGTCTCGGTGATGACACCGGCGGCCCGCTGGATGTAGGTGACGAGGCGGGAGGAATCGTGGTGCGTGACCAGCACTGAGCCTTCCGTGAACTCGCCGGTCTCCTCAGCAAAATTGACCAAATGCACTGGCCCGGCGGCAATGCCTTGCTGGGCCACTTTGCCTTGTCCGGCGCAGATGACCTCGTGCTGCTCCACACGGACTGGCAGGGCCTTTTCCCGCGCCGGGGTGTTGAGCACCAAGGGCCGGGCTTGGAGAATGTAGAGCTGGCCGCTGCTGTCAAAGGCCCATTCGATGTCCTGCGGCCGCTTGAAGAGCGTTTCCAAGTGCAGGGCTGTGCTGCCAAGCTGGAGCAGCTCATCGTCTGAGAGACAGGACGCAGTGCGCAGCTCCTTGGCGATGGCCCGGCTGGTCAGGCCGCTCTCGGCTCCGGCAAAGAGGCCTTGCTCTTTGTCCGCCACCTGCCGGGCAGCGATGCGCAGCGGCGGCCCCTTGTGGAGCTGGAAGGTGTCAGTGGCTGTGCCGCCTTCCACCACCGCCTCGCCTTGGCCCCACGCGGCCACCACCACCATCGTGTCGTGAGCGAGCTGCATGGTGTCCACCGAAAAGACGATGCCGCTGCTGCGGGAATCCACCATCCGCTGGCAGACCACGGCAATAGCCATCTTGCCTTCATCCGGGAAGACGCGGCGGCGGTACGACACAGCCCCGGCGCAGAACAGACTGGCCATCACCTCGCGGGCAGCAGCAAAGAGCGCATCCGGCTGGGCAGGCACGTTGAGCACCGACGTGAACTGGCCGGCAAAGGAGAAGTCCATGTCTTCCTCCTGCGCCGAGCTGCGCACCGCCAAGAAGAGCGGCTTGCTGGTCTGCGGCAGACGGCCTGCTGCTTGGGCAAGCGCGTCCAACAGGCCCGGCGGCGGCGCGGCAGCGAGCACGGCCTGTTCAATCAAGCTGCGCTGCTCCTCCAGCAGGTCGGCATCCGGCTCAGTGGCGGACATCAGCTCCTCAAAAGCAGTGAGCTGCTGCCGCAGGCCGTTATGGTCAATCAGATCGTTGTAGGCGCGGGCGGTGATGACAAAGCCGTCCGGCACGCGCAGCTGCGGATCATGCCGCATCACCGCCAAGTGCGCGGCCTTGCCGCCGACCAAGGCCCAGTTGCGCGGGCGGATCTCATCCAGCGTGAAGATCAGCGGCCCCTCGCGGTCTTCACGGCCAGCCAGGGTCAGGCGCAAGTCCTCGCTCAGACGCTCATGCACCTGATGCAGCTTGGCGTGACGGTCGCCGCACAGCTCATTCACCGCCAGCACTGAGCTGTGCACCGCCGCAATCAGCTCCTCAACCGAGGACTCAACATAGCGCATGTCAAAGAGGTAGTCGCCGCCCAGCTTCTCGCCCAGATCGGCAATGATCTCCAAAGCCTGATTGTTGCTGGCCAGCACCTTCTGAAAGCGTTCAAAGACCAGACGCGGGCTGACTGGCGGCGCGCTGCGGCCCGGCAGCAGCTTGAGCAAGGCAGTCCACAGGCTGCGGAGAGTTGCTCCTTTGTCGGCAGAACTATCAAGTTGGTTCATTTTTTATTTGAAAGAGTTCAGGCGGCAGTTCAGTCAATCTTTGAAAGCTCAGATCAAGCCTCGTTGCTCCTGTCTCCTCCACGTGTTTAATCCGCCGCAAGGCTTCTTCTTTGTTCATCGCCTCGTTCCTCCTTTGCATGTTTTCCGCAATGCTGCAGGGGCGAAAAATTTTTCGCCCCTACACCATTGCCACGACCATATTTGCTGCTGCCGCTGCATAGCACTATGCAGCCAAAGAGCATAATGTTATGCTCCGCAAGAGGATAACGTTGTCCTCTTGTCAAGCATAATGGTGTCCTCTGCCAGAGCATAAGCTGCCAGGAAGAACTCCATCGCCGACAGCAGCCACAGACTCAGCCTGCCTGCGGCATGTTTCCCTTTTCCACTGCCCGCTTGACCGACGCTTTCAGGTCTTTGATCTTCACCGGCTTGGGGAAGAAATCAAAAACATCGTCGCGCAGAGCCTCGATGGCCACATCAAGATTGGCGAAGGCAGTGATCATGATCACCGCTGTTGCCGGATAAAGCTGCTTGACGTTGCGCAAGACTTCCAGCCCGTCCACGCCTTTCATCTTCAAATCCGTGACCACGACAGCGAAGCTCTTCTCCTTGAGCCGCCTCAGCGCGCTCTCGCCGTCGAGAAACGTTTCCACATCGTAGCCATCCTGACTGAGGGACAGTTTGGCCATGTCGCCCACTATCCGTTCGTCGTCAATAATCATGATGCTGTGCATAGCTGACATCGCTCCAAGTCTGTCGGCAGGGTGACAGTGAAGGTCGTGCCCTTGTTCACTGTGCTCTTGACGTGAATCTCCCCGCCGTGGTTTTTGATGATTCCGTAGCTGACCCAGAGACCAAGGCCGGTGCCGCCCTCGTCTTTAGTCGTGAAGAAGGGGTCGAAGATGTGGTTGATCAGCTCCGGCGGAATGCCCTTGCCGGTGTCGCTGATTTCTATTTCCGCCATGTGCTGCTCAGGCAGCAGGCGGGTGCTGACACTGAGCACGCCGCCGGGCGGCATGGCCTGAATGGCGTTGATCAGCATGTTCACCAGCACCTGCTGAATCTGGTGCTCGTCCAAGCAGAGCTGGGGCAGGTTTTCGGCCAAGGCCAGCTTGGTGCGGATGTTGCCGATGGTCAGCATGTTCTGCACTAAGCCAATGCATTTCTGCGCCACCTCGTTCAGGCAGCGCGGCTCCATTTCCTTCTCCTTGGGCTTGGAGAAATCAAGCAGGTTCTTGATTGTCACCCGCAGGCGTTCGGTCTCCTCATCAATCTGGGCCATGAACTCCAGCTGCTGCCCGCTGTTCAGCTTGTCGTGCAGCTCTGTGAAGGTCTGCGCAATCATGGAGATGTTGTTGAGCGGATTGTTCAGCTCATGGGCCACACCGGCCACCAACACACCAATGGAAGCCAGGCGCTTGGAGCGGACAATCTCCTCTTCGCGCCGGTTCAGTTCGTCCGACATCGTGCTGATCGCCTGGACGATGGAACCCAGCTCATCTGCCGCTGGCTTCTCTTGGATAAGGGAGAACTCGCCCTTGGCAATCGAGCGTGTCAGCTGCTCCACCTGCCGAAGGGAACGGCGGATGCTCCGCGCATTCCACTGGGTGAAGACAAAGGCGAAGAAGATCACCGCCCAGAAGGAATGACGGAGCACGGCTTTCGAGCGCTCGATGATCTGCGCCACCTTGTCCCGCTCCATGGCGGTGAGATGTTCGGAGAAGGCGCGCAGGCTGTGGCCGGACTCCCGCACCCGCTTGTCCGCGCCATGCCCGTCTCGCAGGGCAAGGACATCGCTGCGGTACTCGGCCAGCAGCTGGACAAGGTACTTGTAGTCGCTGCCGCCCGTGACCTGCTCGATGTTCTCCCGCTCTTTCTCCAAGACCGGGACAGTCTCAGCAATGCGGGTGGAAATGGAGTTCAGGGCCTCCTTGTCGCCGTAAAGAAGATAGTTCTTCTCGGCGATGCGCATTTCCAAAAAGGCCGCGTTGAGGCCGTCAGCAATCGTGGTGAAGCGGAACTTGGCCAGCAGCTCGTCAAAGGAGTGGATCGCAAAGAGGCCGATCAGCACCAAAAGGCAGATGTTGATCGCGTCAGACAGGCAGATGCGGTGCAGGATCTTCATTCGTCGTCATCCTCCCAGCCAGCCAGGGCACCGCTGCGCGAGCGCGGCAGCTCGGCCTGCTCTTTGCGCACCGGCAGATACCAGAGCAGGCCGTCGGTGATCATCAGCAGGCCTGCGGCAATCAGCAGCGCATCAAAGATGGTGTTCAGGCCGAGGCCGAAATAGAGGATCAGGCCCACGCCAAAGCTGAAGAAGCTCACGCCAGTGCGGGTGAAGGCCAGCCCAGTGCGGGCGCGGGCATAGATGGTGCGGTAACAAGCAGCCACCGTGCGCTGGGCCGCCAGCACGTTGCGCTCACGGGCCAGATGCGTGCGCTCGCGGCTGGGCGGAGCCGGGAAAAGGATGGTCGAGTAGTCGGCGAGCAGCTCTCCCAGGCGGGCGAGCATGGATGCGCCGGTCTGCGGCGGCGGCAGGCTGCCCTTCAGCTCTTCCGGGAAATGGTACTGCTCCAAGAACGAGATGGTGGCCGCAGTCACTTCCATGATCGTCTGGCTGCCGGGCGGGCGTAGCTGCGAGCGGCGGATCCGCAGATACACCGCCACGCCCAGTCCGTTGCAGAGCAGGCCCAAAGCCAGGAGGAGGAAGGCCGCAGGCTTGGGCAGGCGCGGCGGAGTCAGGCGCAGCAAGGTCATGGCGACCGTGATCAGCGAGAGGCCAAAGCGGCCAAAGGCCAGTGCTGTGCGCGCCTTGGCCATGTCGGTGCGGCAGCAGGCGAGCAGCGTCCGCCACTGGGCCATGGTGTTGCGCCAATAGGCCAGGCCAGTGCGCTCAGTGCCGATAAGCAGGCCGGGCGGCGCGTGCAGATAATCCTGAATGAACCACTGCACGTCCTCCGGCAGGGTGACCATGCAGACCACATTGCTGCATCCGAGCGTCTGCCGCACCGAAGCGCACAGGCCCGGCGCGGCAGGGTTGGAGGCGGCGACCGTCACAGTGCCGTCCTCCTCCAAGAAGATGGGGAACCAGCCTTCCTTCAGCAAGGCCGGACCGGAGAGCTTGGGCAGGAAGTCCGGCGGGATGGGCAGCCGCTCATCATACTCCACCGGCTGGCAGGCGTGAATCTCAGCCAAGGCCTCCAGCAGCGTGACGCGCGGCACATTGTACTCATAGACCAGCAGCGTCGCAGGCGCCAGCCCGCGCAGCGTGGCGGCCTGCTCAATCTCCGCCAGCGTCTCTGCCGGCAGAACGCCCTTCCGGGCCAAGGCCGTCAGGAGCGTCTCGTTACTTGCTTGCACGATAAAACACCGTCTTCCGCCAATGGCGGGAGGGAATGCCGTAATCCGCCAGAGCTATTTCCAAATCCGCGAAGCAGTAGGGGAACTCCGTCCGTTTCCGCTCCGCAGGCACCGTCCAGTAAAAGCCGTCCGCAACTAAGACGGAGCCGCCGAGGATCAGGCACCAGTCGAGCAGCTGCCAGAGCAGGCCCGCATCCGGGAAGGAGACCAAGAAGGTGACACCGATCAGCAGGATGCTCAGGCCGGTGCGGATGAAGGCCATGCCCGTGCGCGAGCGGGCCATGACCGTCCGTAGCCGCGCCATGACATTGCGGCGGTCAGCTAAGACGGTGCGCTCCAAAGCTAGACCTGTGGTCGCCCAGAGGCCCGGCGCGTGCGAGCGGCGCACTGGCGGGGTTTGCAGGGGATTGGGGCTGGGGCAGGCCGCGACATGCGGGAAGAAGAAATCCCAGATCGTGCCCGCCTTGTTCGCTTTCTCCACCGAAGCCTGCCCTTCCTCGCCCGCAGGCCGACCTTTTTTATACCAGAAGAAGCCTTCCAGTGCCATGAGGATTCCGGCGGCCATCAAACTCACATCTAAGATGTGCCAATAAATGACTTCGGGAAAGGCCCGCATCAGGCCGAAGCCGAGGGAGAAAAAGGCCAGGCCGGTGCGGACAAAAGCCAGGCCGGTGCGCGCCTTCGCCATTTTGGTGCGGAGGCAGGCCAGCGTTGTCCGCTCCTCGGCCATGTCGGTGCGGTCGCTGGCGAGAAAGCGGCGGCGCATCAGCGGGGTGAGCTTGGTCCAGCCTGCCCGCAAGGCGGCTGCGCCCGGTGTCTCAGGCAGGCGGCGGAAGAGCGGGAAATCCTCCGCGTTCGAGGCCGCCAAGACTGTGGTGCCGTTGGTCGGCGTGGTGCCGGAGCAGGCGGGCAGACGGCTTTTCACCCGGCGGGCAGGCAGGTAGCTGACGATGCTGTCAACGCAGACCCATGCGCCGAGGAGAAAGAGCGGCAGCTCCAGCACTGCCAGCGTGCCCAGGCCGAAGACCCGCACGCCGAGCAGGGCGATGGTCATGAAGGACAGCGCGGTGCGGACGGTGGCCAGATCGGTGCGGCTTTTGGCCATCAAGGTGCGGTAGTGCGCGAAAAGCGAGCGGCGGCCTGCGAAGTAAGTGCGCACTCTGGCCAGCGGCGTGCGGCCTGCGGGCATGGGGAATCTGGGGTTGAGATCGCAGCTGTGCTCAAAGACCCGGATAAAGTCATGCGGCACAGTGAGGACAAAATCAAGCTCCACCTCGCCCAGCGTCTGGCGGACAGCGGCGGCGACCTCGTCCGGGGCGCGGTGCGTGAGGATTTTCACCTTCTCTTCCGTGACGTGTAGCGGCAGCCAGCCTTCCTGCCGCAGCTGCTCCGCATTGAGCTGAATGAGGATGAGGAACGGCACGCTGACCTTCTCGCTGTATTCCAGGACAGGGCAGCCGTATTGAGCTGCAAGCGCTTGCAGCTGCTCGTGCTTGGCCAGGCCGACAGGTGGAGTCATGTTCTCTTCGTTTGAGCAAAATCATAAACAGGGATATGGAGCATCTTGACTGGCTCGCTCTTCCTTTGAGCGATATCCAGCAGCATGTCCGCAACAGCCGGGGAATACACTTTCTCGCCGCAATGACTGCATACATCAGCCGGAACATGCTCAACAAAGATGTATGCTTCCTCATCCTCATAGCTGAATGTCACTGTGCCGCTTTTGAGCGGCCCTCCGCAGCATACGCATCTCATTGCAGATTTCTTTATCTTCAGAGCAGCCAATAAGCTGCGCGAGTTATTCAAAGCAACGCCTCGGCCAAAATCCCAAGCACTTAGGATTCTCAGGCCCAAGCGGTTGCGGGCTTACTTCCTCTGCCATTTCAGCAGAGCGTCAAACATCGCATTGAGGTTGATTCCCACGCCAAAAACTGAAGGCTCCAGCTTGAACATGGTGTTCAATGCGGCGCCTGTTTTGTTCACTGCTCCGCCTTTCCGTTCACCCTCAGCCAAAGCCAGCATCTGCCTGCCCTCGCTTTCATTGGCGAAATGCACCCGTTCCAGCAGCTCTTTCACACTATATGCCTTTTTCGTGCCTTCGGGGATAATCTTTTCCAAGCCCTGTTCCGCATAGCTGAGAAGTGTCTCGTAATCCACGCTGCGTTCCGGCTCATCCGGCATGGGCACGCGCTCGCTGACCTTCAAGCCTTCAAAGCCCGCATTGATTTCCCGCAGAGTGAGCCAAATCAGGGCGAGGAAGATTTTGCGCTCCTTGCCGGTCACAGCGATATGAATGCGGCGGGCCTCGTCATCCGCCCGCACCACCGCGCTGGCATCAAGCTGCGCATTCTTCAGGACAACGCCGCTGCGCCAGCGCAGTTCGCCTTGAATCTCTTTATGCCGATTGACAATAAAGCGGGGCATGACAGACGGCGGCAGGAAGTCCTCATAATGGAGAACAAAACGCAGGGCATTGCTGTAATAAAAGGTGAAGGAAGGCTCAGGCACGGCCAAAAGCTGCGGTATCAGCACCTCGCTCTCACCCACTTGATAGCACAGCTCGAACTTCTTCATCAGCTCGATGATGTAATGGTGATCAGCGGGATAATAACGATGCTCGCTGTCCTTCTTCTTTGCTAAGATGTCCGCCAGCGCATCCACGTGCAGCAGGCCCTTGGCATGTGCCACCGACGGCGCGTTGATGATCTTGTACACCGCCTCTGTCACCCATTGCGGATTAAGGACGTGATGATCGTTCAGCTCAAATTGATCAAAGTGAATGACCGTGCCCAGATCGTTGAGGAAATCCACCAAGACCTGCTGCGTGGTCGCGCCCTTCACCCCGGCTTCAAGGCAGATTTGCTCGAAGCGTTCGTAGTTGATGCGCGGCTCGTGCAGCTGCTCCAGCTTTTCCTTTGCCCGGAACCAGGTTGCGGGTCAGCGGTTCTTGCTCAAGGGCACCTTGTCTAACTCCTCGTGCAAGGCTTGCGTGAATGCCGCCATGCCCTGTCCGCTGTGGCAGGAAAGCGGCCAAAAGCCCTTGATGAACGGGTATTTCTCGTGCAGAAAAGGCCGGTTGAGATCAAAGCCGGGATTGATGTCCTGCTTGTTGAGCACCACTAAGACCGGCGAATCGCCGCCGAAGGTTTCGATGTAGCGCAGCCAGTATTCGGGCCGCTCGTCGCGCCGGTTGTCGAGGACAAGGACGTACAGGCTGCGGCGGGAAAGGAAAAACTGGTGCGTGGCGTGCATGATCTCTTGGCCGCCGAAGTCCCAGACATTGCAGCAGGGCAGCTGGCCTGCGCTTGCGGGCCGCCATTTGTTGATGCTGATGCCGTGCGTCATTGGCTCGTGCGGGTCGAACTGCTCCCCGCGCAGCCGCCTGACTAATGAGGTCTTGCCCGATGCGCCTTCGCCCACAAGGATGATCTTGACCTCGGCCAGCTCCTTGCTCTCGCCTTCCATTTCAGCGAAGTATTCGCGTATGGCTGAGATGCCTTTGATAGCTATTTCGTAAGGAGGAGAGACGAGGGGGTTATCGAAAGACCAAATATCTTTTAACTTGGGTAGTTGATTAATCTCTGGCGGTAGGGTGACAAGGTGGTTGCGAATGAGGTTAAGCAAGGTTAATTGTTTGAGTGTAAACACCTCAGGCGGTAATGAGATAAGGCAATTGTCGCTGAGTTCAAGCTGGGTGAGCTGCTTCATCTCAAACAGTTCTGGCGGTAGAAAGGCGAGACGATTATGAGTGAGACCAAGATAGGTGAGCTGCTTAAGCGCAAACACCTCAGGTGGTATTTCACTCAATCCTTGATTAAAGAGATTAAGCCACGTTGCCCCTGTCTCCGCAGCCTCTTTAATTAGCTGCAAGGCTTCTTCTTTGCTCATCGCCTCGTTCCTCCGTGGGTGTGTGGTTGTGCTAAGGGTGCCCCTGCAATGCCTTCGAGCATGGCTCGGATACTTGCAGCTTCCTCGCAGCCAAGCGGCCAGCAGGCTGTGGCTTGCGGTTGCACTATAGTGCAACCGATGTTTGCACTATGGTGCAACCGAGGTTTCCACTGTAGTGCAATGGCTGCTTCCACTATAGTGCAAGCATGATTCACAGCATAGTAGGAGGCGGTTCGCGAGCCGCCCCTACGTGGCCACGCTGCCCATTCAACCAATTTTCCGCCTGTTCCGCAATCACCCTGCAAGCACGGCGGTGCGCAAATAAAAACAGGGCAGACCAGCGGCCTGCCCCTGAACATGCTGCGTCGTCCCGAACGAAATGCTCAGTGCGAGCCGCCGCCCTTCTTGAAGATCATGCCCACGCCGAAACCGGCGGCGACAGCCACGACAATGGAGATGATGCCGTACAGCGTGCGGTTGTCAGCGGACATCTTAGCCAGCAGGGCGACAATGCCGGTCAGCTCAACCGTGAGCGCTGTCTCGGCGTGGCCTGTCACCTTGCCGTTTTTGGCGGTGACAGCCTCAATCTTGTAGCTGCCCGGAGGAGCCTGGAACGGCCAGGCCAGCGTGTAGCTGTAGCTGCCGTCCGCGCCGACCTTCACCGTGCCTTCCTCAACATTGTAGAGCTTCTCCTTCTTCTTGAAATCAAGGAACTGGCCGAACCAGTCGCCAGCAGGCATCGCGCCTTTCTCCGCCTTGATCACCGCCTTCTTCTGCAAAGCGTCCAAGCCCGCGTTCTCGGCAGTCCGCGCCTCCGCGTCCAGCACCTTGTCAACCGGGCCGGAGGAGGCGAGCAGATAGGTGCTGGGCAGGTTCTCAAACACCAAGGTGCCGAGCTTCATCCAGAAGATGCCTGCGGCCTTGCCCTTGTATTTGAGGTGGAACTCATGCTGCTCGGAGGGCGTGACTTTGACCAGCACGTCCTCGCCCGGCGCAGCCTGTCCTTTGACCTCCACAGCCGCGCCGTGGTAGAACAGGGATATTTTGATGTCCGACGGAGCGGCCTGAATGCTTGCCGCAGCGGCGGCATGAACGGAGAGCGCGAGCGCGGCGGCTGCGAGCAGGGCTGTTTTCATCATGCGCATGATCAATGTCCTCCAGCGTAGGAAAGCAGGTTGGCAGGCTGGAGTATCAAGTCGAAAACCAGCTTCACGGTCACGGACAGGACGATGACGGAAAGGAGGATCTTGAGCTGGTCGCCGTGCAGCTTGCGGCCCAGCTTCGCTCCGATCTGTGCGCCGAAGACCGAGCCGATCAGGAGGAGCAGGGCGAGGAGGAAGTCAACAGTCCGGTTGTAGTAGGCTTGCAGGAAGGTCACCTCAATGCAGGTGAAGAGGATCTGGAACAGGCTGGTGCCGACCACCACGTGCATCGGAATGCGCAGCATGTAGATCATCACCGGCACCATGAGGAAGCCGCCGCCCACGCCCATGATCGCCGCCAGCAGGCCGACAAAGGCGCCAAGGCCCACCGGCACCAGCGCGGAGAAGGACACGCCGGACTTCTCAAAGGTGGTCTGCAAGGGCAGACGCATGATCAGGCTCTTCTTGGCATTGTCCTTTGGCGCGGCAGGCTTGGCCTCGCCGCTCTTGGCCTTCTTCATCGCTGTCAGGCTCTCGACAAACATGAAGGAGCCGACTATGCCCAGCATGAGCACGTAGGTGATCTTGATCAGGAAGTCCGCGCCGCCAGTGGCGGTGAGCACTTTGATGACCTGCACGCCGAAAGCGCCGCCGAGGAAGCTGCCGATGAGCAGACAGATGCCCATCTTGTAGTCCACATTGCCCAGCCGCCAGTGGGTGTACATGCCGGAGGTGGAGGCGGCCACAATCTGGTTCGCGTCCGTGCCCGCAGCAATGGTGGGCGGAATGCCGATCATCATCAGCAGGGGGGTCATCAGCCAGCCACCTCCCACGCCGAAAAGGCCGGACAGCATTCCGACCGTGAATCCGATGCCCGACACCAGCAGGAAGTTCACGCTGGTGAGGGCGACAGGCAGGTACATGTACATCGTTGGTCTCTCCTTTATGTTGAAGTGGTTCAATTTGTTTGCAGGCAGAGCAGGTTGCGGCGCAGACTGGCAGACAGTGCTGCGCACGCAGCTTCAGCGGGAGTTATTTACTCAATTCTGCGGCGGAAGCAAAGAGGAAAACAGCAGCCTGACACATTATTTCAGCAGGAAGAACGCTGAAATAACACGGCAGGCTGAAACAGCCGTATTTTTAGGATGCTGCGAGAAAAAAACAGAAGAGTGCCGAGTTGAGCCGCGCTGGTGTCAGATGGCGGCGGCGAGAGTGGCAGGCTGCTTTCTTTTGCTGGCGGAGCAGCTGCAGCACGTGCTTTGCTCCCCTTCATTTATGCCCGCCCTCCTCGGCAAAAGTCTTTGCCAGCAGGCGGAGCAGGCTGTTGAGCTGCATTTTTATTCCTTTGACTGCTGACTTCATGCGGCAGGGGCTGCCGCTGTCAGGCAGCAGTCGCCGCCGACTGACGCAGCCCGGCGGGCGGCCCGCTCGGCCTCCTCCTTGCGGAGCAGCTCCCGTGCGGTTTCATGCTGGCCTTCTTCAGCAAAAGCGGCGGCGGCAAAGGTTTCTTCAAGCAGACAGCGGAGCGTGCAGGCGAGTTTCATGATTTTTCTCCTTGTATGTGGTGAAAAGCGGAAGTTCCGAGTACACTTGGTTTAATTAATGCAAGGTCTGTGCCAGTTGAGAAAAACGCCAGCAATGCCTTGATATACGCTGACAAGCGCAGGTGCGGATTCAGCCTGTCAGCCTGCCGCTGCTGCAAGAGGCAACAGTCTGGCCCGATTGCATAGAAAAGGTCAGACTGCTTGGGCCTGCAAGGGCTGTTGCATTTCAGAGAGCACTATTGCATTATGCAATCCATTATCAGCCGTCTACCGAACAGCCTTGTCCGGCGCATCCAGCTTGGCTACTGCCTGATGGTGCTGCTGGCCGCCACGATCACCCTCATGGTGGCTGTGGGCCTTGCCGACATCCGCCAGCGCGTCTCCACCTTGGAGTCTGTCGCCGCCCTGACTGACACCGTGCTGGAAATCCGCCGTTATGAGAAGAACTGGCTCCTGTACCGCGAGCAGCAGGAGTTCCTTGAGAACCAAGCGCAGATTGAGAATGCCTTCATGCTGCTTCGGGAAAAGCAGGTTGGGGAAGACCGCAAGGCTAAGGTGCGCTTGCAGGACGAGCTGTTCCGCTATCGCCAGCTCATGGATGCGGAATTCGCCTTCTTTCAGACGAATCGCCGTCATCTGAATGAGGAGGCCATCCGCAGCGCAGGCAAGGAGCTGGTGAATCTGTCTGGGGCGATGAACCGGAACATCCGCGAGGCGATAGACCGGAAGCTGGCCCGCCTGAAAGTTGCCGGACTGCTCCTTGTCGCTGCTGTGGCTGGCATGGCCCTGCTTCTTGGCAGGCAGATGCGCAATTTGATTGTGCAGCCGCTTCAGCATATTGTGGATTACACCCACAGCATCGCCGCAGGCAATTTCACCTGCTGGGAAGATGCTGCTGATCCGGTGGAAATCCAGGCGGTGAGCAAGGCGATTTGTCACATGATGGAGATTTTAGACAAGCGCGAGAAGCAGCTCGTCCAGAGCGAAAAGATGGCGGCGGTCGGCACTTTGGTGGCGGGCGTGGCGCATGAGCTGAACAACCCGCTTTCCAACGCCAGCACCTCGGCGCAGATACTGCTGGAAGAATTGCAGGAGGCAAACCTGCCGGACAGCGACTTTCTGCTTGAAATGGCCGCGCAGATAGACGAGGAAACAGACCGGGCGCGGAACATCATCCGCTCTCTGCTGGAGTTCGCCCATGACCGCGAAGTGCGGCCCAAAGAGCTGGAGCTGGGCGCGTTCATCCGCGAGACCTGCAAATTGGTCAAAGGCGACATCCCGGACACGCTTGAGTTCCGCACTGAAATCACGCAGGACGGCCTCTTCTGCGCTGACAAGCGGCAGCTCCAGCAGGCTCTGATCAATATTCTCCGCAATGCAGCGCAAGCCTTGGACGGCGCAGGGCAGATTTTGCTCAAAGCAGGCATCGCGGCAGAGGAAGGGCTGCTCCGTATTGAAGTGCGCGACAACGGCCCCGGCATCGCGGCAGTGGATATGGAGAAAATCTTTGATCCTTTCTACACCACCAAGGAAGTTGGCAAGGGCAGCGGCCTTGGTTTGGCTGTGACCCGCGAGATCATCACCAAGCACGGTGGCGCAATCACGGTTGAGAGTGCGCAGGGGCAGGGCGCGGCGTTTTTCATCAGCCTGCCGGTGAAAAAAATGAAGGACAATACACTCAATCCAAGTTGTGATCTATAACATTGCTTTTTCAATTTAAAGCCATGTCAGGTGACGACATGGATATACGCTGAGAGTTTTGATCATAAGAAAAAGCTATATCATTTCAACATGCACGACACCCATGAGCTTATATCACGTTATATTTAAGAAAAAATTTGGAACTATCAGCATTAAGCCTCTGATAAAATATGTTGTTATTCTTATCGCAGTTTATATACCAATAGCGGCGATTGCATTCACTTCAAATTTACTTACAAAAACAGATAAGAACGCCGCAATTCTGCTGTCCGCACATGCCTTTTCAGATTATGATTATTGGGCGCCGCCGTTCGGCTTTTTGGGAAGCTACCCGGCATGGACGTGGTATTTTAATGCAAGAGGAGAAAAAATAGACTATTTTTTTGCGGCTACCAAAGCGGATTTCATGAACGTTCTCACTGATCCAAAATATCAAAGCATCGTGCTTGTCGGGCATGGCAGCTACAATATGTGGCGGGCGACAGATGACCAGGTGGCAAATTATGATATCGAAGCCATGCAGGGGAAGTTTCAAAAAAAAGAAGGAGAATGGTTCCAGCTTTCATGCGCTGATCCTGATTTTTCACCAGTGCATATCGGAGAATTGGTCATGGCTAAGAAGAATGTCTATCATTACAATGGCCCAGCCGGATCGCTTGATTTCATCCTTGATGCGTTGACCGCTTTCAGGCATATTAAGAAATATAATGTTATGGAGAAATGAGGATATGGCACCTGCTTGCTTTATAAGCATATCAGGCGAAATTTTGGCCCTTGAGAATGTGAGCGCGGTCGCAAAGTTCCGCTCCTTTTTAATCATCGGCGCAGACGAGGCATCAGGCCATGACGGAGACGAGAATCGCATTCAGTTTCTTACGATAAACAGCGACGGCAGCTGCGTGGCGGCGCACAGTATCCTCGTAACGCAAGGCAAGGAGCTGGATATTGAAGGCATCTGCGTTGAAGGCGATCTTGCTTACGTCATCGGCTCGCACTCCTCCAAACGGAAGAAGATCAAGAAAGAACGCAACTGGAAGGAAAACCGGGAGACTTTTCATCAGGACAAAATTGAAGACGAGGTCAGCCGGGACTGGCTCTTCCGCCTGCGGCTGAATGAAGACGGCAAGGAGCTGGCGAAGGACAGAATCAGTCTGCGCGGCATCATTTATAATGATCCGGCCTTGAAAGCCTTCTGCGGCATTCCCAGCAAAGAGAACGGCGTTGACATTGAAGGCCTTGCTGTCAAGGACGGCTGGCTGCATGTCGGTTTCCGGGGACCGGTCTTCCGGGACAATTACGTCCCGGTGCTGCGGCTGCGTTGGGAGGAGCCGGAACAATACGAGCTGCTGTATGTCCGGCTCGGCGGGCGGGGTATCCGCGATCTCGCCACTGTTGCTGACGGTTTTTTGATCTTGGCCGGGCCGGTGGGCGACGGGACAGATTCGTATCAAATTTATCATTGGAACGGCAAAGACACGGTGCCGGGCAAAGACCGCAGGCCGGAGGATATGGGCAGGCTGTGTCTGCTTGGTGAAATTGCGCCGCCGGACGAGGACTCCAAGGCTGAGGGCTTGGCTGTGCTTGAGGAGCGGCAGGACAGCTGGCAGCTTGTCATTGCCTATGACGGTGCCAAAGACCAGAACCGCCTGCTGCAACGCGTCAGCATCAGCAGGCGCAAGGACTGATTTTTCATGACCGCATCCATTAAAATCATCGGCGGCGGCTTAGCGGGCTGCGAGGCCGCTTGGCAGGCTGCGCAGCGCGGCTGCTCCGTCGAATTATACGAGATGAAGCCGACGCGCTTCAGCCCGGCGCACGAATCCGAGCTGCTCGGCGAATTAGTCTGCTCGAACTCGCTGCGCTCCAATGCGCCGGATTCGGCGGTCGGCCTGCTGAAAGAGGAAATGCGGCGGCTGTATTCATTGGTCATCCGGGCGGCGGAGGCCAGCGCGGTTCCGGCAGGCACAGCACTGGCGGTTGACCGGCAGCAGTTTGCTGAATATCTGACCAGAGTTATGGACGCGCATCCGCGCATCACCGTCATCCGCGAGGAAGTCACAGCCCTGCCGGAGACGGACAGGCCGGTGATTCTCGCCACCGGGCCGCTGACCTCCGAGGCCATGACCGCCAGCTTGATCGCTCTGACCGGAGAACAGCATCTCGCTTTCTACGATGCCATCGCCCCGATTGTGGCCGCAGACTCGCTCAACATGAAGCGTATCTACCGCAAATCGCGCTGGGATGACGACACGCCGGGCGATTACCTCAACTGCCCGATGGATGAGGCGGAGTACAACGCCTTCATTGACTTGCTCGGCAATGCCCAAACCGTGCCGCTGAAGGCGTTCGAGGAGCCGAAGTATTTTGAGGGCTGCCTGCCGATTGAGGTGATGTGCGCACGCGGCAAGGACACCCTGCGTTTCGGGCCGATGAAGCCGGTCGGCTTGGCTGATCCGCGCACCGGCAGGGAGCCGCACGCGGTTGTCCAGCTGCGGGCCGAGAACCTCGACGGCACTTCGTACAATCTCGTCGGCTTCCAGACCAAGCTCACCTATGCCGAGCAGCAGCGGGTTTTCCGCACTATTCCCGGCTTGGAGCAGGCGGAGTTCGTCCGTCTCGGCTCCATTCACCGCAACACCTTCATCTGCGCCCCGGTCTTGCTTGATCCATTTTTACAGATGAAAAAGCGGCCCGGCCTCTTCCTTGCCGGACAGCTTTCCGGGGTCGAGGGCTATGTGGAGTCAACGGCGATGGGTCTGCTGGCAGGTATCAACGCCGCCCGCTTGGCGCAGGGGCAAACAATGGCCGCGCCGCCCGCAGGCACTGCTCTTGGCGCACTTATCCGTCATCTCACTGAAACCGATCCGGCCCATTTTCAACCCTCGAATGTCAACTTCGGCCTCTTCCCGCCGCTGTCGGGCCGAGTGCGCAAAAAAGACCGAGGCGGCCAGCGGGCCGAGCTGGCCTTGCGACTGCTGGCTGAGTGGCAGAACGAGCTGTGACGCATGACCGTCTCGCTCATTATTCCTGTTTGGAACGGCGGGTACTGGCTGGACGAGCTGCTCACTGCGCTGGCCCGGCAGACCTTGCTGCCCGACGAAATTCTGCTGGTGGATTCCGGCTCCACTGACAACAGTTTGAGCATCATCCGGCGGCATCAGACCACCAATCCGGCCATCCGCCTGCTGGAAATTCCTCAGCAGGATTTTGATCACGGCGGCACTCGCACTTGGGCTGCCCAGCAGACCTCCGGCGAAATTCTCATCTGCATGAGCCAAGACGCAATTCCGGCGGCAGATGACGCGCTGGAGCGATTAGTCCGGCCTTTTCACGATAAAGACAGGCTGGCCGCCACCTATGGCCGCCAGCTTCCGGCCCAAGATGCCACGCTGTTCAGCGAGCATCTGCGCCGTTTCAATTATCCAGAGCAGGCGCAATGCCGCCGCTGGAACGATCGAGCCAAATTCGGCTTCAAAACCATTTTCATCTCCAATTCCTTTGCCGCATGGCGACGGGAGCCGCTGGCTACTGCTGGTTATTTCCCGCAGCGGCTTCTTTTTGGCGAAGACACCTTGACCTTGGCCAAACTGCTTGAAAACGGCTATGATGTGCTCTACGTCAGCGAGGCCCTTGTCTGGCATTCTCATAATTACTCTATCATGCAGGAAGCGCGGCGGTATTTCGACATTGGCGTGCTTCATGCCGAAGAGCAGGCTCTGCTGCGGCAGTTCGGCGGGGCTGGCGGCGCAGGCAGGCAGTATGTGCGTTCCGAGCTGGCCTTGCTGTTGGCCCGGAAAAAATACCAGCTCCTGCCGGAATGGTTTTGCCGCAATGCAGGCAAATTCATCGCCTATCAGCTCGGCAGACGGCACCGCCTGCTGCCCCGGTCTTGGGCGAAAACACTCAGCATGAATCCCGGCTGGCAAGGCTGGGCACGTTAATCCATGTCCCCTGCCCTGTCGTGGAACCTGCGTCAGCGCACCTCGTCCATCTACAAACTGCTGCATATTCTCGATTGCCTGCTGGTCTGCGGCTATCTCAGCTTGCTGGTGGATTGGCATCAGGTGCCGTGGAGCCAATACTACACCTGGCTTGAGGCTGTCGTTTTTGTCGCCAGTTTTATCAGCTTTCATTATTTTCAGCTTTACCGCTCGTGGCGGGGCTGGAAGCTCTATCTGGAATTTTTCGTCATCCTGAAGGCCTGGGCGGCAGTTGTCGGCATCCTGCTTTTCTATTTCTTCATCTGCAAAGTTTCGGAAGGCTACTCGCGGGCAATCTTCATCGTCTGGTCATTGACCACGCCGCTGCTGCTTTTCCTTTCCCATTTGGCAGTGCGTCAGCTTCTGCGCCATTACCGGGCGCAGGGCAAAAACATCCGCCATGCGGTGGTCATCGGCGCGGGCGAACTGGGGGTGCGGATGGCCCAGCAGACCGAGGCCATTCCGTGGGCGGGCATCGAAGTGCTGGGTTTTTTTGACGACAAGCTGGAGCAAAAAGGCCATCTTGCGGTCAACAAACCCTTGCTCGGCAGAATCCGTGATTTGCGCGAATATCTGATGGTCAACGACATTGACTACGTGTATATCGCCTTGCCGATGCGGGCGGAGCGGAAAATCTTCTGGATCCTGCGCGAATGCCGCGACCTCGGCGCACAGCTCTATCTGGTGCCTGATCTCTATATTTTCGGTTTACATCACGCGGAGATACAGTCCATCGGCGAAATGCTGGTTCTCAGCTTCAACCCAGATCATAGCTGGAAGCGCAGCTTTGATATCGTTTTTTCACTACTTATCCTCATCCTGACCGCGCCGCTGATGTTCTTGATCATGCTGCTGATTAAATTGGACAGCAGAGGGCCGGTGATCTACCGCCATCGGCGGATCACCGCGACAGGCCGGGAATTTGAATGCCTGAAGTTTCGCACGATGGTGGTGGACGCAGATAAGAAGCTGCACGAGCTGCTGGAACGTGATTCTGCCTTGGCCGAGGAATGGCGCAGCACCTTCAAACTCAAGCATGACCCCCGTGTGACGCGGATGGGCCGTTTTCTCCGCCGCAGCAGCTTGGATGAATTCCCCCAGTTTATCAACGTCCTGAAAGGCGAAATGAGCGTGGTCGGGGCACGGCCTATCGTCGGCAGAGAGCTGGAGGAATACTACAAGGGCAGCGGCGGGCCGAGCGCGGGCCGCTATGTCTCGATGAAGCCGGGCATCACCGGGCTGTGGCAGGTGAGCAAACGCAGCGATACGGAAAATTATCAGGAGCGAATTGAGCTGGATGACTGGTATGTCCTCAATCACTCCCTTGTCGGCGATCTGAAGATCATCCTCAAAACGGTCGGCTGCATGATCAGCGGCAAGGGGGCGTATTAAAGCTGCCGGACATGCAAGCTGTAGTATTTCAGTTTTTAGATAATTTGAAAACTTCCTCGACGTAAATGCTCAATCCAAGCTGTGACCTGTAGCCTTGTTTTTTCAATGTAAACGATGTGACGGCCTCCGCTGTTGCACCGCCGAGACAGGCAGCAAGGCAGCTCAAAAGCCCTTTTAAAATACTTGAAATTTATTGCAGGTGATCACATACTGAGCAGCGCAGTATTCATCGGCAGCCTGCCCTTGTCAAGCCTGAATTGCTCTGGCTGCTGGAACAACTTGAGACATTGAGAAAAAACTATGGAACTTGCTGAAATGGTTGTTTCTTCTTTAGTGCCAGTACTTCCTTATCTGTTGAGCGGTGGGGGACAGATACTGGGAGGAGCGTTAGAAAAAATAGGTTCTGACGGATGGGAGACGGCCAAGGCTGTCTGGACAAAAATTTCTTCCCGTTCTTCTGCAAGAGTTGAAGGTGTGAAAATGGCGGCAGAAGATGTGGTACGGGATCCTTCAGAAGAAGATGCGCAGAAGACTCTGCACTTTCAAGTGAAAAAGCTGCTCCAAGAAGATCAGGAATTAGCGTTAGATATCGCACGGCTTTATGGGGTAAAGGTAGAAAGAATTGTGCAAACAGGAGGTGTGCTTATCAAAAATTCCACCTTTGTCAATGAAGGGACTTTTATAGGCAGGGATCAAATAAATAAAAAATGAAGAGAGATCAAAAATGGAACAAGGCGACGAAGAAAATTTCTTTGAAAAAATTGATCATCTTTCTGAAGATGACGGTATAAAATCTGTTGAAGAATCTATAAAATACAATAAAATACATACGAACGAAACAGATGATTTTACAGAGAACAGCAGAACTATTATTCAAATAATTAAAAATTATAATTACACTGGAGGGTTTCATGCATCAAACAGCAATATAAATAATACTGGCTCGATAATCGCCGGAGATCAGAGCAATTATTCTGGCCAAAAAACGCAAGCGGACAAAGATAAATCGTTTGATTCTTCTATCGAATCTATATTTGATAGCTGCAAAAGCAGGCGCAGTTTTATCATTTCACTGTCAGTGTTTAATGGCTGCAATTACCGATTAGTTGATGAGGCGAGCCAGTATTTGCAAAATATCATTCGGTTGCAGTCGCGGAAGGAAGCGGAGATAGAAAATACTTCTAATCTGGACGAAGAGATAGAGGAAAAGAAAAGGAGTCAGTGGCTTAAAGACATATCAGCGCATCTTGAAAATGATTGCGAAGTTACCGAATGCGGCAAAAGTCCTGTCAAGAAAGTTGCATTTGATGACCAAGAAACTCCAGAAACTGTTTTGCATCACATCTGGCATGAACGTGATGTTTATGCAAAAGCAATGCTGCAATGGTTGTTTGAGTTAGGGAAACATGAAAATTCTCAAATCAGACTGAGAGCAGCAGCAACAGCGGGTCGGCTGGCACGGTATGAATTTCAACCGGT
The DNA here is from genome assembly GCF_048287415.1 of Candidatus Electronema sp. JM. Lineage (NCBI taxonomy): Bacteria > Pseudomonadati > Thermodesulfobacteriota > Desulfobulbia > Desulfobulbales > Desulfobulbaceae > Candidatus Electronema > Candidatus Electronema sp. JM. Next base: position 130,963 of record NZ_JBLWEN010000001.1, on the reverse strand, counting down.
TCGTGACCAAATATTGTTGCCTTGGGCAAAATCAGAAAGTCAATCTATCCAAAAATTAGTTGGATTTGCGCTTGCAGTTGTTTTATATGATGAAAACGAAGATGTTGCTCAACTTTCTTTAAATAGTATTCATTATTGGAGTAGTCTGAAAAATTCAGTCAAATTGAATCAAACTGCAATTTTCGCATATTGCTCTTGTCTTGGTCAGCATTTTCCTGAACAAGCTCTCGAAGATTTAAGAAATATTGCAAATTCAGGCAACGGAATACTCTTTAAAGATATAGCTTATGCTGTCAAATGGCTCTTCAAGCAATCAAGTTCGTCGGTTCTCGTTCTGCAATCTCTTAACCAATGGGGACGGCAGGAGAAAAAATCCTCGCTTCATCGCTTGTCTCTGCTTATATTTTCAGATTTGATGCGTATTTCTTGGTCAATTAAAGACGGCTCCCAGCATCCGAGCCTTCTTATTCTTGCGGAAGAGAAAGCAAAGACGGAAGAACTCATTGTCCGTCTGCTGCAAAGAGTTTTTGATTCGGAGCCAATCAGACGACTTGCTCTTACTGAAATATTCAAGTGGCTGAAACATATTGACATGCACGGAAAATTCTGGAAAACTCTCGCAAGAATTTTATATGATGTCTCTCGTATTCCAAGAAATCGCAATTGCATTTGCGCGTACTTAGAAAAATGGTCTGATGAATCTGAAACTTCCTTGAAAATTTTAACAGAGATAAAAAATGGATTTCGCTCCTGAAGAATATCCGCTTGTTATTGAGAGAAAACTGGAAAAATTTTCCTTCAAACGGCCTGAATCGCCGAAATTCGGAAAGGCACATGTCTTTCTTGGAGAAAATTGTCCGCCAATTGTTGTTTACGCAGGAAAAAATGGCGGGCCGACAGCTGGCGACATTCTCATCGGCACATATAAGGTGTATTATGAAGTTGATCTGTCGGAATATTCAATTCTTTTTTCAGTAAGTATTCCTTGTGCTGACGAACTCCCTTTTCAAGCTGAAGTCACATTGACTTATTGCATAGATAATCCATTGCTTATTGTGCAGAATGGAAGGAGAGACATTCGGGATTTTTTAAAAGAGTCAGCTCTTGATATAATCCGGCCTATCTGTCGAAACTATGCGAACGAGCAGGCATCGCAGGCAGAACGAGCTGTTGTTGAGGAGCTTAAAAGTCAATTGATATATGGCAATAAAATTCATGACTTAGGATTCAAGTTAAGCCGTCCTCCATTCGTTACGCTGTCGCCACATGAATCCATCAGCAAAAGGCTGATTGATGGAAAGCTGGGGACGATAGATGCAAAAAATCAAGAAAAAATCATTCAGGAGCAATTCTCGGTAGATGCCATAAAGGCTGAAATGGAAAAACGGCTGATGCAGCAGAAAATGGAGATAGAGTCCATGAGACAGGAGCTGCTATTTAAGGATAGGAAAATTGAGCTTTATAGGCAAACTATCCTGCTGGAACAAAGTATGAATTTTGAATTGAAGAAAATGGAAGCAGAGATGCGAATCAAGCAGATTGAATTTGAGAAGCAGCTTGAAATGCAGCGAATTGAATTCAATCATAGGCTAAATAGGGAAACGCTGCTGTCGCCGCTCCTGTCAATTGGTAATTGGCGCGGAATTATTGCAATATGCAATCCAGAAAATCCAAACGACAGAGAATTGCTTTCATTTGTCAAACAGCAAATAGACAGGGAAGAGAAGATGCGTGTTGAAGAGAATTCAACTTGTATAGAAATATTAAAAATTTTCGTTGAAAAAGGTGTGATCGGCGAATGGAGGTTTGAGGATATTGCCAAATCACTTGTGCAGAAGGTAGGAAGATTGTCAGACCAAGGAGCTGCTCTTATTGGAGAAAAGTCATCCAGCGAGGAAAAACAACAGGATCAACAAGAAGAAAGTGCGGATATTAATATACACCCTGAATCAATAAGGAGAGATGGAACGCCTGAATAGCCTGTTAAACCAAATTCAAGATGAATACCTTATAAAAGGTATTCTTTTCTTCCAAGTTATTTCCGAACAGCTATTTTCTGCATCAAGATCAGAATGGCTATCCGTTGCACTCCCGTTTGTTATTCTTTTCGTATTGATGTTGTTGATTCCTTGGCTTGCGCTCCGGGTGCTTCCTTGGATTTTAATGATTTTATTTAAAATAATAGCATTCTGTGTTTTTACATTGTTTTTTATCCTTCTTTACATGGAAGGATATGGAAATAGATTGATACGGAAATACAGGTCGAATCTGCCTGTTTTTGTCTATAAAATAGATGGCATCTTGAGCGGCGGCATAATTTTTATTGAAAATTGCAAAAGCAAAATAAAAAAAATTTATGAAAAAACAATAAACATTAGATGGATATTTCGTAAAAAAAGATGGTACGCTGTTTCTTTGATTTTCGCGCCAGTCTACATATTCTATGCCAATCCAGAAAATATCACAGAACTAAAGGAGACTGTTGATTGCTATTTAGGCAAAGACTGCTATCAAGTAATGGAAGGCGATTGTTTAGGAAAGATCGCTGAACGACACCACGTTTCTGTTCAAGAAATTATTTTGGCAAATAAAGAGAAGCATCCTCAGTTGATGGATAACCCAAACTTAATTTATCCAAGACTACGGCTGAAGATTCCTCGAAAAGGCACTGCTCAATAGTTTGCGCTGATTCTACTGGGGCGATTTTCTTCGCCCCTTTTTCGCCATCAGCTACAGCGGCAAAATATGCACCTCTTCTCGCGTCGGATGGATGCCGCGCAGGAAGAGGCCGCTGCGCCCGTCAATGGAGACCGGGTCGCCGAATTTTATCACAAGGCCGTTGATGGCCGCCTGCTCCTTGTCCTCGAAGACCTGCAAGTCGCGGCAGCCGACCACACAGGTTTTCTCCAAGCGCGTTGCGACCACGGAAGCGTGCGAGGTCTGGCCGCCGCGCGCGGTGAGCAGGCCGTCGCACATGGAGATTTCCCGGATGTCCTCCGGCACCGTGTCCTGGCGGAGGAGGATGAGCGGCATGTCCGGCTGCTCGTGGCGGAGCTGGCGGATGTTTTCGTCGGTGAAGACAGCCAGGCCGGAGATGGCGGAGCCGCTCACGCCGATGCCCTTGCCGAGCACCGCCGCCTGCTGCGCCTCGCTTTCCTCGAAGACCCGGAAATGCTCCTTCTTCTTGATGGTGATCATGTCGCGGGTCTGGAGCACGTAGAGATCGTCCGGGTCAGGGCTTTCAAAGGTGAACTCAATCTCCTGCGGGTTCCATTCTTTAGTGTACACCAAGTCGCGGGAGATGCTGAGGAGCTGCTCGTAGATCTCCGGGAAGCGGCGTTCGAGGCTCTGCTCGACCGAACGCCCGTCCAGCTCCGCCTGCTCGACCGAGATCGGATAGCTGGTGACAAGGCCGGAGACGATGTCCTCGCCCTGATCACCGGAGGCGTAATCGCCCCAGAGCGCGACCCGCCGCACCTTGCGGTAGGGATGGGCGGTGAAGAGCACGCCGCTGCCGGACTGCTGATTGCGGTTGCCATAGACCATCGTCTGGACAATCACTGCTGTGCCCCAGTCGTCGGAGACGGCCATCAGGTGGCGGTACTGGCGGGCTTTATGGGTGCTCCACGAATCCAGCACCATCTCCACCGCCCGCACCAGCTGAAGCCAAGGATCTTCCGGCGCGCTGCATCCGTGCCGCCGCATGGCGTTGCGGTATTCAAGAGCCAGCTCGCGCATCTGCGCCGGGCTGAATTCGCGTTTCAGCCGCTTGCCGTAGCGTTTCTTGTGCGCGTTCATCAGCGCGCCGAACTCCTCGCGGCCCATGCCTTCGCCCATCGCCCAAGATTGCAGGAAGCGGCGGTAGGTGTCCCAGAGAAAATACTCCTGCTCCGGGTGCTTGACGCACAGCTCCTCCAGCAAATCCTCGTTCAGGCCGACGTTGTGGATCGTAGTCATCATGCCGGGCATGGAAATCGCCGCGCCGGAACGCACCGAAAGCAGCAGCGGGTTTTCCGGCGAGCCGAAGCGGCGGCCTGTGCGCTCCTCCAAGCCGGTGATGGAGGTGTGCAGCCGCTGCATAAACTCCTCCCGCGCCTTGGTGAAGCCCTGCACCGCCTGCCAGCAGCGGAATATTTCAGTGGTGATGATGAAGGCGGGCGGCACCGGCTTGCCGTCGTTGGCCAAGAGCATGAGGTTGAAGCCCTTGTTGCCGAGATGAATCAGGTTGTGCGTGAGCGGATTCTCGTTGTAGAGCGAGGAGATGGCGATTTCCGGGTTGTAGGTCATGAGCAGGTCGAGGGTCTGCTCGTCGAGAATGTCGCGCTGCGCCTCCAGCGTGTGGATGATGCGGGTGATGAAGTTGTCCAAATGCTGGAGGCCGAAGGTGGCTGCGATCAGGTCGCGGAAGAAGGACTCGGAAAGGCGGTGCACGGTCGAGGACATGTCCTTCTCGTCCCAGAGCGTCCGGTTTTTGGTCAGCAGATTCTCGCCGCCGATCTGGGGAATGATGACCGAGAGATTGTTCTGATGAATATTGGTGTAATAGGCATAAATCACATCCTTCACCCCTTCTGACAACCCACGGAAGATGTCCAAGTGCTGGGTGTAGGTGAAGCGTTTGATGCTGATCGAGGAGTTGAGCAGGCTGGTGTAGGTGTCCAAGCGGCGGCTGCTGATGCCGTCAATCTTCAGGGCGCGGAGAGAGAGGCTGAGGCTTTTGGCGATGCCGATGAAGGTGGCTTGGGTGATGAAGCCGAGATTGATCGAGCGGTTCAGCCGTTCCAAATAAATATTGGCCAGGCTCTCCAAGCGGAAGGTCAGGCCGAGCGCGTCAAATTTGCGCTCCGAATAGCGGCCATAGACGGAAGGAATATCCACCGCGATGTGCCGCTTGTAGTAAATTTCCTCCTTCGGCGCAAATTTCTTGTCGCTGAGGATGGTCTCTTTAAGCTGCTCTAATTGCGTCAGCACTGCGTCCAAGCAGGTCCAGGTGTCGCCGTGCTCCAAAACCTCCAGCAGCTCGGTCATTTCCGGGAAGCCGTTCTGCACCGCGTGCTCGAGCTGACCGCGCAGCTCATCCATGCCCAAGCTGTATTTGTGGTGGAGCAGCTTGAACATCCGCACCAGCAGGTCAAAGCGTTTGCGCTCGCCAGCGGAAATGTCGCTCTGGCGCAGCAGCCAGTCTTTCCGCTCCGCCTCGTCCCAGGTCAGCAGCTCGTCCACTGTGCTGTATTCCAATTCCTCGCGCACCTGTTGAGCGAGCAGATGCAGCTCGTCCACATAAGGGCCGCTGCTCGCCACCTGACTGAGGATTTCTTCCGGCAGATAGGCGGCCAGCGGTTTCTTGTCCAAGGTCAGCCAGAAGCTGTAGATGGCCCGGATGAAGCCGACAATCAGGTTCGACGACTCGACGTGCGACTGCTTGCGGAGAAAATGAATGAGCACGTCGTGCCGCTTGTGCAGTTCATCCAATTCGGTGGAGACATCGCGCAGCTCGCCTTCCGCGCCGATCTCATTGAAGAAGACCGGCATCAGCTTGCTGAACTGCTTGGCCAAGTTATAGATCGGGCCGATGGGATGATTGAGGAGCTGGGTGATGTCGCGCTGGAAGAGGTCGGTGTCTTTGACGCAGGTGCCGGAGAGACGCAGGTTGATGATCAGGGCCGAGAAGAGCGTCGAGCACCATTTCGGCTCCTGCATGATCAAGTTCAGCCAGACCCGGATGTTGGCCAAATGCGCCGGGTTGCTGATCGGCTGCCAGTCCTCGTCCACGCCCATGACATTGGCGTGCTGGAAGCCGAAGCGCACGGTCTCGAAGAGGAAGGCTTCAACTAAACGCGAGTTGCCGCGCTGGAAGACTTCACCGCCGATGACCTGAATACATTGCAGCGAAGTGTGCGGATATTTGCGCACATTGGCCTTGAGCAAGTGAAAGGCGGTGGTGAAAAACTCGGCAATCTCGTCAAAGCTCTGACGGCGGATGAGCTGCACCAAAGAACGGTTGATCTCGCGCAGGGTTTCCTCATGAATGAGCGAGAGGCCGGAGGTCTCCATGATGCGGAAGAGGAAGAAGAGCTTCCGGTTCTCCACCGCCGCCGGGTCGGTGTCCGCAGCATGTTCGCCTAATTTGCCGGGGATTTCCCGGTAGAGGCGGACGATGTCGATATGCGCGGGCAGCTCCAAGATGCGGCTGAGGGCCTCCTGCGGATCCTCGTCAATGCTGATCTGCTCCAGCGCGGTCAGATGCTCGCGCATCCGGCTGTGAGAGATCGCCGCCAAGTCGGTTCCGGCCTGACCGCAGCAGCTGCCGCCGCCGCACTGCGACTCGAACCAAGGCTGCGGATCCTCTTCGCCCAGCCAGCAGGCATAGTTGATTTCGAGGATTTTCCGCAGCAGCTTGGCCGCCGCAGCGCAGGAGAAGGTTTCCGCGCCCGCGCTGCGGCTCAGGCTGATGAGCTGGGCCGCCATCTTCTTCATCGGATGATGGCCCTGCACCATGTGCGCCATCAGGCTGCTGTCTATCTCGTCCAAGCGGGCGAGCTGCTCGAAAAAAGCGTTGAGCTGCGGGCCGTAGAGCGGCAGCATGTCCGGCTTGAGCGAGGCGACGACTTTGTCCGCATAGGCGAGCATGGCCTCCATGGTCAGGGCGATGACCTTGCTGTTTTTGCGCGAGTCCTTCAGCGCGTCCAGGAAGATCGAGCTGAAGAGGGCGAAGCAGTCCGGCCCCTGCGCATGGCTGAGGTAATGATTGAGATTCTTGAGGACAAAGGGCCGCAGCTCGGCGATGATGAGCTGCCAGTTGCGGAACGGGTGGCTGATTTCGTAGAGCAGGTGCTCCAGCCGGGCGGACAAGCCCTGATAGCGGGCCACGGCCTCCCGCAGCGGGGCGTAGCGGGGAGAAATTGCAACGGCACTGGCGGTCTGCTGGAAGTTGGCTTCAAGAGCCTTGGAGGCGATGGGCGGCGGCTGGGTAGTATTCATGCTGGCCTTGTCTGCTGCGGTTACGGGAGAGAATTGTCATCCGCAGCATATTACGCAGCTTGCCGCCAATTTGCAACTGCGGCAGGCGAAGAGGGCTTTTCGGCTTGCTTGCGGCTGGGAACTGATTTACAGTCGTGCAGGTGAGGAACAGTAAAAAAGGAGGGAAGCATGGCCTTGGAAGTCCTGAGCTTTGTCAAGCCAGCGTGGATTAAGGATCTTTGGAAGCGGCTCACGCAACTGACCGGCGAGCGGAAGCAGGAGCTTGACCGTCTGCGGGACGAGTTCGTTGATCCTGAAACCCTGCGCGGCCTCTACATTGAGCCGTTCCTGCAAGACCGCAACCCGGCGGATGTGCAGCAGGACGACCTGCTCTCTGCGGCCCGGCAGCCTGCCTTTGAGCGGATCAACGAGTTCTTTCAGGGCGGTCTGCCTTTGGAGAAGGATGGCCGCCACCAGATGTTCATCCTCTCTGATGCTGGGATGGGCAAGACCTCGCTGCTGCTGATGATCAAGCTCATGCACCTGACCAGCTTCTGGCCCAAGGGGCATGGCTGCGCCCTGTTCAAGCTGGGGAAAGACACCTTGGAGCGCGTGCAGGCTCTGCCGAACAAGGGCGGGACCGTCCTGCTGCTCGATGCCTTGGACGAAGACCCGCAGGCATGGAAGCGCATCCGCGACCGCCTGCTGGAGCTGCTGCGCGCCAGCGAGGATTTCCGCCGGGTGCTCATCTCCAGCCGGACGCAGTTCTTCCCGGAGATGGAGCCAGACCGCTTTGGCCGCCCGGAGATCAGGGTGCTGTCCGGCTATCACTGCCCGGTGCTGTATCTTTCCCCCTTCACCGATGCCCAAGTGCAGGACTTCATTGAGCGCAAGCTGCCCTTGCATTGGCACCATCGTCTGTGCTTTCAGGCTGGGAAGATCAGGGATGAGCGGGCCAAGGCGGACTGTCTGCTCAAGCACATGCAGGATTTGCGGATGCGGCCCATGCTCCTTCAGCATATTGACAAGCTGCTGGCCAAGGACTGCCGCCGCCAAGACTGGAACACCTACACGGTGGAGGAATGGCTTGACCGGGAAGTGCGCAAGCTGCGGGAGCAGCATCAAGGCGAGCAGGTGCCTGAGCGCAAGGAACTCTTTCTGGCCTGCCTGCGGATTGCGGAGCGGATGCAGCGGCAGGGCACGCGGGTACTCTCAGAGGATGAGCTGAAGCAGCTCATCCGTGCGGACGCGAACATAGCCTGGCTGGAGCAGTTCGAGCTGGGCGGACGATCTTTGCTCAACCGCAACTCTGACCGCGCCTTCCGCTTCAGCCATTACACGGTGCAGGAGTTCCTCTTAGCTTGGGGCATCGTGCAGAAGCAGTTGGCTGAACAAACACCGCTGCGGGCCACGGATCAGCTCGTGCGCTTTGTTGATCTTGCTGATGGGATATTCAGGCACGTTGATCAGATTGCCTTACCTTGTCTTTTGCCGGAGTCTTTTGGCGGTGGACTCGGAATAAAGATGATGCTTATACGCGGCGGTCGTTTCCGCATGGGAGATATTCAGGGCAATGGCAGTGACGATGCACGACCGGTGCATGAGGTGGAACTGGACAGCTTTGCCATTGGCCGCTATCCAGTCACCTTTGCCGAGTACGATGTTTTCTGTGAGGCCACAGGTAAAGAAAACAGGGGCTGGGGCAGAGGGCAGCGGTCGGTGATCAATGTAAGCTGGGACGATGCGGTTGCCTACTGTCAATGGCTGAGTCAGGAAACAGGTCACACCTATCGCCTCCCCACCGAAGCGGAGTGGGAATATGCCTGCCGGGCAGGCAGTGAGTCGGCTTGGTGCTTTGGTGATGATGAGGCGCAGCTTCAGGACTATGCTTGGTACGGCAAAAATTCCGGCAATACAACCCATCCAGTTGGTGAAAAGAAGGCCAACGCTTGGGGCCTTCACGACATGCACGGCAATGTCTGGGAGTGGTGCGCGGATTGGTACAACAGTGGTTATTACGCTGTCAGTCCTAAGGGCAATCCGATTGGCCCTGAGAAAGGCTCGAGCCGCGTGTTTCGCGGCGGTAGCTGGGGCGACTCACCCTTGTTCGTGCGGGCGGCGTTCCGCTACTGGTACTCGCCGGACAACCGCAGCGACGACTTGGGCTTCCGGCTTGCCCTTTCCTTGCCGCCAGTTCGCGGCCTGTAAGCTCACTATCCATGTTCCATCCTCCTCACCAGTGTGCAGAGGAATTAGCAGGATATGTCCTTCCGAAAGGAAGTGTCCTGTGCAACATGCCGATTTTTTTTGGAAACTAAGTATTCAGCCGAATAATCTGTTCCACCGCATCCAACAGATTAGCTGCGACCAGCGCGGGCTGGATTTTTTTGTGTGGCCCGATAAACTCCAGCTCGCCGCGTCCATAGCCCGTCAGCACCAGCACCGGCGCCGCGCCAGCCCGGACTCCGCATTCCAAATCTGACCAGCGGTCACCGACCATGAACGAGCGGGCAAGGTCCAGATCAAGCTCGGCGGCGGCCTGCTCCAGCAGCCCGGTCTGCGGTTTGCGGCAGCGGCAGGCTTGGCGGTACTGCTCCACTTTCGCCTCCGGGTGATGCGGACAAACATAAATGCCATCCAGCCGCGCCCCTTCCGCTGCCAGCAGCCGCACCAGCTCCGCGTGAACCTCATCCAGCAGGGAGGCGGGAAAATAGCCCCGCGCCAGCCCGGACTGATTTGTCACCACCACCGCCGGAATGTCATGCTCGTTCAGCCTGCGGATTGCCTGCGCCACGCCGGGCAAAAGGACAAAGCGGCTGATATGATTGACATAGCCCATCTGCTCGTTGATGGTGCCGTCACGATCAAGAAAAACTGCTGGCCGTTTCATCGCATTGCAGTCCTTCATCATTGCCCGATTCAATCTCCCGCCAAGCCGCAGACAGCAGCTCGGCGGGAGCTGTCCTCCTACTTCTCCGCCTTCTTCGGCGGCTTTTCCTGCGCGGCGGGCGCAGCCTTGCCCTTCTGGTCATGCTTCTGGGCCTGCTGCTTCTTGTTCTTTTCTTTATCCTTCTTGCCGCCTTTATCTCCCATTTTCCGCTCCTCCCGATGTCAGTTCTTGTTTGGCAGGATGTTCCCGCCAGTTTTGTTGCAAACTTATCCTCAGTCAGCAGACCTCTTGCATAAGCAGCAGGGGCGAAAAATTTTTCGCCCCTACATCAAGCACATGCTTTGCGGCTCCTCAACGCAGGGCAGTTACGCAACAGGTCATAAACACCGACTTTATTTCGGCGGGCCGCATTTGTCAAGAAAGAAGTGCCGGGCAGGCTTTCACAGCCGCCGCACGCCCGGCCCTTTCAGCACACTCCGCCCGCCGCTGCCGGGCAGGGCCTCAATCTGGCAGGCAATCCGCTCCTTGAGCGCGGCCACATGCGAGATCACCCCGATCAGCCGCCCTTCGCCGCGCAGCTCGGCCAGCCGGGCCAAGGCGGAGTCCAGCGCGTCGTCGTCCAAGGTGCCGAAGCCCTCATCAAGAAAGAGGGATTCCACCTTGCCGCCGACCATGCTTGATAAACCGAGGGCCAGAGCGAGGCTGACCATGAAGCTCTCGCCGCCGGAAAGATTTTTGACGGAGCGGACTTCGCCCGCCTGCTCGAAATCAGCCACACTCAGCTCCAGCGGCTGCTGCGGATCGCGGAGGAGCAGATAGCGGCTGTGGATGCGGGCCAGCTCGCGGTTGGAGTGCAGCACCATCTGCTCAAAGGTCAGTCCTTGAGCAAAGTTGCGGTACTTTTTGCCGTCCGCCGAGCCGATCAGGTCATGCAGGCTTTTCCAGCGCAGGCATTCTGTTTTCTGCGCCGCCAGCTCACGGAGCAGGCCGCTCTGCTGGCCGCGCCGCTCCTGGTTGTCAGCAAGCCGCTGCGTCAGCGAGCCGATCTGCTCCGCTGTCCGGCGGCTGGCGAGCGTCAGCCCGGCCTGCTCCTCCTCCAGCCGCGCTTGATCCAAGTCGGTGAGGGCTAATTGCTCCTCCTCGGCCAAGCGGGCTTCGCGGTCGCGCCGCCGCTCGTCAAGCTGTGTCCGGCGGTCACGCAGCTCTTCCGCCTGCCGCCGCAAGGCCGCCCGCTCCGCCTCAGCAAGCTGCGCCGTCTGCCAAGCCGCTTCATCGGCAAAACCGCCCGCCCGCAGCCGTTCGGCAAAGGCTGCCTCCTGCCGCGCCAGCTCCGGCATCCTGTCCGCAGCGGCACGCTCCCGGCTGCTGATCAGGGCGTGTTGCTGATGCAGCGTTTTCTCTTGTCGCTGCTGCGCCGCCTGCGCCTGCTCAACGGCCTGCTCCGCCGCTTTGACCGCCTCAGCCAGCCGCTTTTCTTCCGCTTCCGGCTGCTTGTCGGCAAAGAGCGCGGCCCGTTCAGCGGCCAACCGTTCCGCCTCCTGCCGTCCTGCTTGCAGCAGCGGCTCCTCGTGCTCAAGCTGCCTGTTCCGCTGCTCAATGCCCGCCCGCAGCACCTTTACGTCTGTATCAAGCCCGGCAATCTTCTGCTCCGCCGCAATACGCTGCTGCTGATGCCGCTGCCATGTGTCGCGGCGGGTGGTCAACGCAATGGCGGTTTGGTCAATCTCCCGCAGCGAGAACTCAGCGCAGCCGTACACCGCTAGCTCAGTTTGCGCCGCCCGCAGCTTTACCGCCACATCTTCTGCTAAATTGCGCTCTTCCTCAGCCAGACGCTGCCGCGCCTCCTGCGCCTTATCCCGCGCAGCAGCGGCCTTGCTTTCATCCTGCGCAGTTTGGATGCAGGCGGCCTGCCGCTGCTCCAGCGTTTTGCCAAGCTGGCTGATTTTCTTGGTCAATGCCTCAGCGGCCTGCACGGTCTGCCGATTCTCATGCAGCCGCTGCTCAATTTCCGACAGCTGCTGCTCCGGCACCAGAGCCAGCTCGGCGCAGCAGTTGGCTGTCTGCTGCTGAAGTGCCTGCATGGCCGTGTTCTTCTCAGTCAGACGCTCATCGAGATGCTGGGCAGCCTGATCTAACCGCGCCTGCTCTTTGTCCGCCTTGTTCAGAGCTTCCTCAGCCTGCCGCAAGGCCGCAGCGGCTGCCTGCGCGGCCAATTCGGCCTGATGCAGCAAAGGTAAACCGCCCTGTGCGTAGGGATGCTCCGGCGAGCCGCAGAGCGGACACGGCTGTCCGGCCTGAAGCCGCGCCCGCTGCTCCTCCAGACTGAGCACGCGCTTGGCAAAGTCCGCTTCAATCCGCCGGACTTCCTCCTCCTGCCGTGCCGCATTGCAGTGCTGCCGCAGCGTGCGCAGCGTCTCTGCCAGCACCTGTTTGGCCACGCTGTTCGCAACCTGCTGCTCATGCAGATCAGCCCGCTCCTTGGCCAGCATATCTGCTTGGGCCAGCAGCTTGGTCAGCGTGATCAAGGCGTTCTGCTCGTGCCACAGCTCCTCAGCCCGGCGGCCTTGCAGGAGCTGAGCAAATTCGTTGTCCGCCGCCGCCCGTGCCTCTTGCACTTCGGCAAGCAGCTCATCCGCCTTGCGCCGCGCCGCAGCTTTGCCCTGCCAGAACTGCGCCGCCTCGGCAGCGGTTTTCTCAGCAAGTGCCGCTGCGAGCCTGACATCCTCATGCCGCCAGGCCAGCTCGCCAAGCTGCTTCAATTGCTGACCGAGACCGGTCAAGTCTGTCAGCAGCCGCTCGTCTGCCGCATGTTTCGCCAGATAAGCCGCACTCTGCTGCTGACTATCCTGAACACGCCGCAGCTCCTGCTCCAGCTTCCCGCAGGCGGCGAGATCAGCAGCATTTTTCCGGCGCAATTCGGCGCAGGCTTCGTCCTGCTTGCGCAGCGCGGCCCGCTTCTCTTGCAAGCGAAAATCCAGCTCGCGCACTTTGGTGATAAGGACGCGGCCTGTCTCCTGCGCTGCTTTGGCTGCTGCAAGCGCATCGCCGCTGCTGACCAACCGCCCGTCTGCCGCCTTGAGCGCGGCTTCCAGCTCCGGCAGGCTGCGGCGTAAGATTGCCGCTGCACTGAGATCATCCGCCTGCTGCTTACGCCGGGCGGCCAAGGCGGCGTGCTCCCCAGCTACAAGCAGGGCCAGTCCGTCCAGACGCAGCCGCTGCTCGCTGGCGGCAAACTGCTCTTGCGCCGCAGCCAGCCCGGCCTGCTCCCTGCTGACCGCTGCCACGTCTTGGCGTAGATCAGCAAGTCGCTTCAGCCATTTCAGAGCGGCATCAAGCTGCGTCAGCCTGTCGCCCTGAACGCGCACCTCGCCGCGCAGCCTGTCCAGCTCCTGCCGCAGCACGTCCTCTTCTTCCAAGCTGAGAAGCTGGAAGGCCGCCGCCTGTTCCTCAAGCTGCTTCTGGCGGTCGTTTTCGCGTTTCCAGCGTTCATGCGCACGGATGGATATCTCGCTGTAAATTGTGCTGCCGGTGATCTGCTCCAAAATCGGCGAACGCTCATCCGGCGAGGCTTGGAGAAAGGCGGCGAAACCGCCCTGCGCGAGCAGCATGGAGCGGGTGAAGCGGTCGAAATCCATGCCGGTGCATTCCTCAACAAGCTGTTCCACGCTGCTGACGCTGCTGGCAAGAATCTCGCCGTTGAGCAGCGACAGCTCGCGCTTCGGCTGCTGAAGTTCTCCGTCCGCCTTTTTCCGGCTGCGGCCTTGGCTCCAGGAGCAGCGGCGGGCCTCCTTGCCGACCGAGAATTCCACCTCGGCAAAGCATTCGCCGCTCTGCCGAGACATAATCTCATTGCCGCGCTTCGTCACTTTATCCAAGCGCGGCGTGCGGCCATACAGCGCGAGGCAGAGCGCATCGAGAATAGTGGTCTTGCCTGCGCCGGTTGGGCCGGTGATAGCGAAGATGCCGTCGGCAAAGGCCGGGTGGGTGAAGTCAATCTCCCACCCGCCGACAAGGGAGTTGAGGTTGCGCAGGCGGAGTTTGAGGATGCGCATGACAGGCGGGTTCAGAGTGGCAGTTCAGGCCGTTCACATTGATTCATCTTCCCGGATTTCCAATCACAGCCGGTCTGCGCTCGGAAAAAGCCGATGCAATTGACGGATGAACTAAAGATATTGAGGACAGAATTGAACCTGTCCTCATTGCTGTTTGATTACCGAGAGCCGTAAACTGTGCATGGTCTGCACCAATTTGTGATGCAGACCTGCTGTTGTTTTACTGCCCCGCCGCCTGCTGCAAGGCCACTGCCACCGCCACTGATGCGCCAACCATCGGATTGTTGCCCATGCCGATAAAGCCCATCATTTCGACATGCGCAGGCACGGAGGACGAGCCGGCGAACTGCGCGTCGCTGTGCATCCGGCCCATGGTGTCGGTCATGCCGTAAGAAGCCGGACCAGCGGCCATGTTGTCTGGGTGCAACGTCCGGCCTGTGCCGCCGCCGGAAGCCACCGAGAAATACTTCCGGCCCTGCTCAAGGCATTCCTTCTTGTACGTTCCGGCCACCGGATGCTGGAAGCGGGTCGGGTTGGTCGAGTTGCCTGTGATGGACACATCGACCAGCTCCAAGTGGTTGATGGCCACGCCCTCGCGCACGTCATCCGCGCCGTAGCAGCGCACTTTGGCCCGCTCGCCGCTGGAAAACGCCTTTTCCTCAACAATGTTGAGTGCGCCGCTGTAGTAGTCGTACTGTGTCTTCACATAGGTGAAGCCATTGATGCGCGAGATGATATAGGCCGCGTCTTTGCCGAGGCCGTTGAGGATGACCCGCAGCGGCTCAGTGCGCACCCGGTTGGCGGATCTGGCAATGCCGATGGCGCCTTCCGCAGCGGCAAAGGACTCATGCCCGGCGAGAAAGGCGAAGCACTTTGTTTCCTCGCTAAGGAGCCGGGCGGCCAAGTTGCCGTGACCAATGCCCACTTTGCGGTTTTCGGCCACTGAGCCGGGAATGCAAAAGGCCTGCAAGCCGATGCCCAAAGTGGAGGCAATTTCCACCGCCTTTTTCTGCCTTTTTTTCAAAGCAATGGCCGCACCGGCGATGTAGGCCCAGCAGGCGTTCTCAAAGCAGATCGGCTGCACGCCCTTGACAATGGCATAGACATCCACGCCCGCATCTAAACAGAGCTGCTTGGCCGCATCCAAATCCTTGATCCCGTGTTCGGCCAGCACCGCGTTGATCTTGCTGATTCTCCGTTCGTATCCTTCAAAAAGCGCCATGATAGTTACTCCTTCCGGGGATCAATTGTTTTGACGGCCTCGGCGAAGCGTCCGTAGGTGCCGGTGGCCTTGGCCATCGCCTCTGCCGGATCAACGCCCTTTTTGATCGCGTCGAGCATAGGCCCGATTCTGAGGAATTTGTAGCCGATGATCTCGTCGTTGGCATCCAGCCCCAGCTCCATGATGTAGCCCTCGGCCAGCTCCAAGTAGCGCGGCCCTTTCAGGCGGGTGCCGTAGGTGGTGCCGGTGACGGTGCGCAGCCCCTTGCCCAAATCCTCCAAGCCCGCGCCGATAGGCAGGCCGCCTTCCGAGAAGGCGGATTGTGTGCGGCCATAGCTGATCTGCTTGAAGAACTCGCGCATGGCCACGTTGATCGCGTCGCAGACCAAGTCGGTGTTCAGGGCTTCCAGAATGGTCTTGCCGGGCAGGATTTCCGCCGCCATCGCTGCGGAATGGGTCATGCCGGTGCAGCCGACGGTTTCAACCAAGGCTTCTTCAATAATGCCGCCCTTGACGTTCAAGGTCAGCTTGCAGGCCCCCTGATGCGGAGCGCACCAGCCGACCGCATGGCTCAGGCCGTTGATTTCGCTGATCTGCCGCACCTGATTCCACTGCCCTTCCTGCGGGATGGGCGAAGGTCCGTGATCCGGCCCCTTGGTGACGCAGCACATCTCTTTGACTTCGTGGGAATATTCCATAACGCTTCTCCTCAATGAAAAATAAAAATGGCAAGCTCCGCCCATCATACCAGTCGTAGCGAAAAAATGCCACTGTATTCAGGCTGTTCCTGTTTTCTTCGTTATTGCATATTTTGCCAGCAGTGCTCCGCGCTGGAATGCTCCTTGGCGGCGGCGCGGCCATCTGGATAAAATTCCTTGCAAACCGCAGATTTTTCCCCGTTTTTGCCGGAACTATGGTATGATGAGCCGCTTCCGGCAGGATGCGGCGCGCCGCATCGCAACCATGCCGTTTTCCGTATAAATTCTTCAGAGAAGGCAAGCAAGTGAGCGAACAGCAGAACACGTCCTACGGGGCGGATCAGATCAAGGTTCTTGACGGGCTTGAGGCGGTGCGCAAGCGTCCGTCCATGTATATCGGCAACACGGCGGAAGAAGGGCTGCATCATCTGATTTACGAGGTGGTGGACAACTCGATTGACGAGGCTCTGGCCGGATACTGCAACCAGATTAAGGTGATCCTGCTGGAGGACGGTTCCTGCTCGGTCGAAGACAACGGACGCGGCATTCCGGTGGACAAGCATCCGACGGAAAACATGACCGCTCTTGAGCTGGTGCTGACCACCTTGCACGCGGGCGGCAAGTTCGATCATTCGTCCTATAAAGTTTCCGGCGGATTGCACGGCGTGGGCGTGTCGGTGGTCAATGCGCTCTCCACCCATGTCACCGCTGAGGTGCGGCGCAACGGCAAGCTCTACCGGCAGACCTTCTCTTACGGCGCAAAGACCAGCGAGCTGGAGGTGGTTGGCACCAGCGAGCACACCGGCACCACGATTACTTTCAAGCCAGACCCGGAGATATTCACCCAGACGGTTGTGTTCAAATACGAGATCGTCCTCAACCGGCTGCGCGAGCTGGCTTTTCTCAATCGGGGCGTTCACATCACCCTGAAGGATGAGCAAAGCGGGGCTGAGGATGTGTTTCATTATGAAGGCGGCGTGGTTGAATATGTCGAGCACCTGAACCGCAACCGCACCCCGATTCATCCGCAGCCGATCTTTCTGGAAGGCGAGCAGGAGCAGGTGCAGGTCGAGGTCTGTCTGCAATATGTGGACAGCTACACTGAGCGGCTGGCTTCCTTTGTCAACAACATCAACACCCGCGAAGGCGGCTCGCATGTGGCGGGTTTCCGCGCCGCGCTGACCAAGTGCATCAACAAATACGCCACTGATGACATTGTGCCCAAGCACATGAAGGAGAAAATGGAGGGCGATGATGTGCGCGAGGGCCTGACTGCAATCATTTCAGTGCGGGTGCCGAATCCGCAGTTCGAGGGTCAGACCAAGACCAAGCTGGGCAACTCCGAGGTGAAGGGCATCGTCGCTTCCATCTGCACCGAGCAGCTTGGCGATTACTTGGAGCGCAACCCGCAGGTGGCGCGGCAGATACTCAGCAAGGCGGTCGAGGCGGCGCGGGCCAGAGAAGCGGCGCGGAAGGCGCGTGATTTGTCACGCAAGAAGGACGGCATTTCTCTGCTGATGGCAGGCAAGCTGGCTGAATGCCAGTCGAAGAATCCGGCAGAGCGCGAGCTGTTTCTCGTGGAGGGCGATTCAGCGGGCGGCTGCTTTTCTGGCGAGACCAAAGTGGCTTTGGCCGATGGCCGCGCCCTCAGCTTTTTGGAGCTGATCGCCGAGCAGGAGCAGGGCAAAGAGCATTTCTGCTACACCATTCAAGCAGACGGCAAGATTGGCCTCGAACGGATTTTGCATCCGCGCCTGACTAAGCGGCAGCAGGAAGTTGTGCAGGTGACGCTGGACAATGGCGAGCAGATTGTCTGCACCCCGGATCACCGCTTCCTGCTTCGCGATGGCAGCTATTGCCCGGCAGAACGGCTGACTGTCGGCACTTCTTTGATGCCGCTGTATCGCAAGCTCTCGGATATGAATGAACCGGGCATCACCATTGACGGCTATGAAATGGTTTGGGAACCAAATGCCAGCCGCTGGAAATTCACACATGTCCTTGCCGATAAATATAACTGCAAGGCAGGTGGTTATCAGGCTGAAGATGGCGAACATCGGCATCACCTTGATTTCAATAAGCGCAACAACAATCCCTCCAACATCCGGCGGCTTCCGGCGGAAGAGCATTTGCGCCTGCATCGGCAGCACGCTGACCGAACCCTGCGTCGGCCCGATGTGATCGAAAAGAGTCGGGCTGTCCGGCAGAGTCCTGAATTCCGCACCAAGATGAGCCAACGCATGATGCAGTTGCGGCAGCAGCTCTCTGAACGCGCTCAAGTGCAATGGGACGATGCGGCGTACAAAGCCTTCATGGCCGACAAATGGCGGGAGTTCTACCGCAGCAACGCAGAATATCGCCAGCAAAATGCCGCTTTGTTGAATGAGGCGCAGAAAATCTACTGGCAGGATGAGGAAAACCGCTTGGCCCAAGCTGAACGGGTGCGTTCCTATTTTGAAGAGCACCCGGAAGCCCGTGCGGAGCAGTCACGAAAGGCGAAAGAGCAATGGAGCGATGCCGAGCTGCTGGCGTGGCGCAGTCAGAAAACTCAGCAGCAATGGACAGCAGAGTTCCGCGCCCGCCGCCAAGCTGCGTTGCAGCAGACGTATTACCGGAAAACTTTGGCCGTGCTCAAGCGGCACGAGCTGCGGCCCGGCGCAGTTGATCTTGAAGGCTACCGCCAGCACCGCATTGCCACAAAGGACAAATCATTGCTGCGCTTTGACACCTTCTGCCAGCGGTATTTTGATAACAACACCGAACGCGCTCTGGAAGCGGTGAGCAATTACAACCACCGCGTTGTCTCAGTGGAGAAGCTGACCGAGCGTATTGATGTGTACGACATCGAAGTGCCGAACACGCACAATTTTGCTTTAGCCAGCGGCGTGTTTGTTCACAACAGTGCCAAGCAAGGCCGCGACCGCTCCATCCAAGCCATCCTGCCGTTGCGCGGCAAGATCATGAATGTGGAGAAGGCACGTTTCGACAAGATTCTCGACTCGGAGGAGATCAAGCAATTGATCGCCGCAATGGGCACCGGCATCGGGCGGGAGGAGTTTGATGCGAGCAAGCTGCGCTACCACAAGATCATCATCATGACCGACGCGGACGTGGACGGCGCGCACATCCGCACCTTGCTGCTCACCTTCTTCTATCGCCAGATGCTGCCGCTGGTCGAGCAAGGCTATGTTTATATCGGCCAGCCGCCGCTTTATCGCTTGGGCCGGGGCAAGAAGGAGCAATATTTCCTGGATGAGGACGCGCTCAACAACCACCTTTACGATCAGGCGGCCCAGTTTGTGCAAGTCCGCTTGGAGAACGGCAGCGTGCTGGCCGGGCAGGAACTGGTCAGTTTGCTGAAGAAGCTCACCCTGTTTGAGCGCATCAGCACCTTCTTGGAACGGATGAACATTCAGGAGCAGCTCACCCTCTTCCTGCTTGAAAACGATGTCCATTCTGCGGATCAATTCAAGGAGGAGGCGTTCCTGCACGGGCTGCTGGATAAGCTCGCCAGCATCAATGCCGTCACCAGCGGCATTCGCGTTTGCGCGTCCCGGCCCAGTTGCTTTGAGGCGGAGGCGGCCTTTCAAGGTTTGGCCCACACCCGTGCGGTCATCGGGCCGCATATTCCGCTGATTCCCGAATACCGGCTCGGTCTTGATCTCTATCCTGAAATCAGGGAGCACATCGGCAGCAGTTTCACCCTCTGCAAGAATGCGGCCTCTGGTCAGGAGAAGGAAATTCCGGCTAAAAATTGGCGCGAGCTGATTCGTGTTGTCCGCGAGGAGACCTTCCGGGGCAGTCATTTGCAGCGGTATAAAGGTTTGGGCGAGATGAACCCGGAGCAGCTTTGGGAGACGACCATGAACCCGGCCAACCGCACCCTGCTGCGCGTCAGGATTGAGGATGCCGAGGCTGCGGATGATTTGTTCGTCACCTTGATGGGCGACAAGGTCGAGCCACGGCGCGAGTTCATCCAGAACCACGCGCTGGAGGTTTCTGAGCTGGATGTGTGAAGGGAACTTCGGCGAACAACCGGGGCTGCGGAACAAATGCACGGCCCCGTTGGACGAAAGAGGCTGTCCTTTTAAGAAAATGAAGCCCTAATTTTTCGATAGGACGTGTCCTCTTTTAAAGAGGGAGGTCTCTTTCGTTAAGAGAGGCGTTCTTTTTAAGAAAAGAACGCGCACTTTTGTTAAAAGCGGAAGCCCTATTTAAAAAAGGAGATACTCTTTCGTTGAAAGGATGCGCCCTTTTAAGAAAAGGGCCTGTCCTTTTTAAAAGAGGGCTTGAGCGCGGAAGAAAAGGAGGCTGCCTTGAAAAGATCGGAGCTGGCCTGCCAACGTTGATACAGCCTTATCCGAAGCAGTTGCGCAGCCAAGCGTAGGTTGGCGATGAGGAAGTTTTAGAATCGAATGTGTAAAGGCGCTGCGGCGACTGTCCCCGCAGCCTGCCTGCATCGTTTCTTGCAATACACCACGAGCACACATGAACTTCACAGACTTTGAGAAGATTGCCAAGTATCTGGCTGTCCCGCTGGTGCTAGTGGGCTTTGTCCTGATGCTTGTCTTTGGCATCCACACTAAGCTCATTGACTCTAAGCTGCTGCAACCGCCTTCACCAGAGGAGTCAGGCATGATCATCAAGTTGATGCTCGCCTATGGCTTCCAGCTTGGGATGAGTGTGACGGTGCTTGGCTTTTTCCTTGCGGTTTGGAACAAATACATGGACAAGGCACCGGCAGTTGATGCGGGAAAGCTGGCCGTAAAGCTATTGCAAGGGCAGTTGGAGGCCAAAGACGAGCAGATCAAGGCATTAACGGAAGCAATTGCTGCTCTGTCCAAGACGGATGCGCCACCAAAGAGCATCAACGAAGCCTTGAAGGCTTTGGAGCAGGGGCGTACCGAACTGGCTCAAGCCATCTTTGCTGAAGTGCTGAAGACCAAGGAGGCAGAAGGAAGGAAGGCGAACAAGGAAGCAGCCGCCGCCGCCCGGCATTTGGGCGCATTGGCCTTTATGAGCGATACCAAGGCAGCCCTAACTGCATATCAGAAGGCTGTGGAGCTTGACCCGGACAATGCGGAGGGCTGGAATATGCTTGCCACCTTACTCCTCCGCACAGGGGAATTTGCGCAGGCCGAAGAGGCATACTACAAGGTGCTGGCCTTGGGCGAGGCAAATCAGGACAACGAGCTACAGGGAATCGCTATTTGTAATCTGGGCAATGTGTATCGCACACGCGGTGAGCTATATAAGGCGGAGGAGATGTACATAAAAGCACTTGCGATCCACGAAACCTTGGGGCGCAAGGAAGGCATGGCGAAAGATTACGGGAATCTGGGTAATGTGTATAGGATACGTGGCGAGCAGGGCAAGGCAGAGGAAATGTACAAAAAGAGCCTTGAGATCAGCGAAGCCTTGGAACTGACGGAAGCAACAGCGAACCAGTACGCCAATCTGGGTAATACACACTTTACGCGCGGCGAGATGGACGAGGCAGAGGAGATGTACATGAAAGCACTTGCGATCCACGAAACCTTGGGGCGCAGGGAATGCATGGCGCAAGATTATGGCAATCTGGGCAATATGTATGCAAGACGCGGCGAGATGGGCAAGGCGAAAAAAATGTCCAAGATGTGCATTGAGATCAGCGAAGCCTTGGGGTTGAAGGAAACATCAGCAATACAGTATGCTAATTTGGGTAGTATACACTTCAAACACGGCGAATTGGGCAAGGCGGAGGAGATGTACAGAAAGAGCCTTGAGATCAGCGAAGCCTTGGGGCTAAAAGAAGCAACGGCGAGCACATACGGAAATTTGGGCAGCGTGTATGTGACATACGGTAATTTTGATCAGGCGGAAGCAGCTTGGAAGAGGAGCCTGCACCTGTATCAGAAAATGAAACACCCTAAGGCCAAGTTGCTTCAGCAAGCACTGGATGATATAGCCCAGCGCAAAGCTGGTGTCAGCCGATAGATGGATGTTTCAGAAGCAGCAAAGATTCCTCGTTGTGCTCGGAATAACCATAAAAATTTTCCTTGTAATTGATTTTGAATAGACCGTAACATGGAAAAACTCATCCGCTTTGACTGGGCTATCAAAAAGCTGCTGCGCGACAAAGCCAATTTTTCCGTTCTGGAAGGCTTCCTCACTGCCGTGCTTGATGAAGATGTCACCGTCGTCAATCTCTTGGAGAGCGAAAGCAATCAGGAAGACAGCCTCGATAAATTCAACCGCGTTGATTTGCTGGTTGAAAACAGCAAAGGCGAGTTGCTGCTGATTGAAGTGCAGGTGAAATCGGAATACGATTTCTTCCACCGCATCGCCTACGGTGTCGCCAAACTGATGACCGAATATTTAGAAAAAGGCCAGCCGTACCGGGAAATCAAAAAAATCATCTCGGTCAGCATCACCTATTTCAGTCTTGGCATCGGCACAGATTATCTCTATTACGGCTCCACCAATTTTGTCGGCGTTCACAGCAAAGATATACTCAGCCTGAGCAACAGACAGCAGGAGCTGTTCGGCATCAGCGATGTGCGCAAAATATTTCCTGAGCATTACCTTATTCGCGTTGAGGATTTCCCCGATAAAGTGCAGTCTGGATTGGATGAATGGATTTACATGCTCAAGCACAGCGAAGTGCGCCCTGATTTCAGGGCCAAGCATATCCAAGAAGCCTCGGCACGGCTGCGGATGATGAATTTAGATGAGCCGCAGCGCAAAGCCTATGATGAATATATGCTAAATATGTCGTATCAGCAGTCCATGCTCTGGTCTTCAAAGGAAGAGGGACGCACCGAAGGGAAATACGAAGAAAAAATCGCTATTGCCCGCAATCTGCTGGCGCATGGCGTTGCATCGGCGGTCATCGCTGCCAGCACGGGATTATCTGAAGAAGAGATTGCCAAACTTCGGCAGCGAGCAGTCAAAAGGCATCCTGATTGACTTCCTCAATGCCGTGATTGACTTTGAAGATGCGCAAATTACCGACCTGACCATAGTTGATCCGTATCAGGTGCCGCTATTAAAAGGCATGAAAGACAGCTATGTGGACGTGAAGGCGGTGCTGTCCAATCAGCGCAGGGTGATCGTCGAGATGCAGGTGCTGAATGTCGAGGGCTTTGAGAAGCGGGTGTTGTACAACGCCGCCAAACTTTACTCATCTCAGCTCAAACGCTCGCAGCACTACGCCAGCTTGGAGCCGGTCATAGCCCTGACCATCACCGACTTTGCGATGTTCCCTGAGTTCGGCAAGGCTATTTCGTATTGGGATCTCAGAGAAAAAGAGCAGCTTGTTCAGTACAATGGCGACATTGAGCTGATCTTCATCGAGCTGCCAAAATTCAGCAAAAGCGAGACTGAGCTGGATTCCGTCACCGATAAATGGATATACTTCATCAAGCACGCTGGCAGCCTTGACTTCATCCCCAAGACCTTCACTGAGCCGCCGCTGCTTGATGCCTTTGATTTGGCCAACACTGCCGCCCTGAACGAGGAGGAGCTGGAGATGCAGTTCAAACGCCGGGACTTCATCATGCTCCAGCAGGGAGCGCTGGCCAAGGCGGAGAAGGATGGCTTGGCGAAGGGCATGGCACAAGGCATGGAACAGGGAAAACGTGAGGAGAAGCTCGCTGTTGCCCGCAGCCTGCTGGCGCACGGTGTCGCGCTGGAGGTTATTGCTGCCAGCACTGGCCTGTCCGGCGAGGAACTGGCCAGCTTACAGGAGCAGAAACAACAAAATTTAATGAAGGAAAGCAAGTCGCATGAATAAAAATATCGCTTTTTTTTATCTGAAAAAGATAAAATATGCTCTGATGGGCAGCAGGGTTCAATTTGTTGCTAAATTTTTTTACGATTTTGTTATTTATCTTGAATTGGCACTGCAAAATTTTCTTGATTCACTAAAACCTGCCGCTCCAAGCAACAGCGAGCTGCTGAATGAACTAACGATTGTTATAAAAACATTTGAACGTTACAAAGCACTTGTCCGTCTTCTGCGGAGTATAAGGAAATATTATCCATCTATTAAAATTATTGTAGTTGATGACAGTCTGCATCCAGAAGAAGTCAAGAGCGTTGAGAAGATAACCATGCCATATAATTCAGGCATATCCGCAGGACGAAATGCGGCGTTAGGTTGCGTTGCAACAAAGTACACGCTTTTTTTAGATGACGATTTTGTCTTTTTCAGAAAAACAAAGATAGAGGATAGTCTTTATTTGATAGATTCTGATTCAAGAATTGATATATTAGGAGGAAAGGTGATTGACCTTCCTTTTTTTACAATTCATGCTTACAGCAAGATAGGTTTGTATCCGACTGATTCTCAGCCTGTGGCTCCAATCGGCAGCAAAATTTCAGGCCTTCCTGTTTACGATAAAGTGCCAAATTTTTTTATCTGCAGAACAGACAGGATAAAAAAAGTCGGCTGGGACAACAAGCTTAAAAAATTAGAACATGCTGATTTCTTCACACGGGCGAGAGGTGTTCTGCTTACTGTATATGATGAAAAATTCGCCTGCCTGCATGCACCAACTCCATTTGATGGCAAATACATGAAACTTAGAAATGATTGCGCTGTTGAACGGTTCATTCTCATGAAAAAATATTTCAGTAAGAATGCAACACCACAATAACCAAGCAAACAGGGAGGGTGCCAAAATGAGCCTGATAGCGTGGGACGAGAGCTTGAGCGTCAATGTGGCGGAGATCGACAGCCAGCACCGCAAGCTGGTGGCGATGATCAACGAGCTGCACGACGCAATGAAGAGCGGCAAGGGGAAGGATGTGCTGGGCAGGATCCTCAGCGGCCTGATCAGCTACACCGACACCCATTTCAAGGCGGAGGAGAAGTACTTCGCCCAGTTCAAATACCCGGACACAACGGCGCATGTGAAGGAGCACGCCGCCTTTGTCAAGAAGGTGACTGAGTTCCAGATCGACTTTGAGGGAGGCCGCCTGACGGTCTCCATAGACACCCTGTACTTCCTGCGCGACTGGCTGCAAGGCCACATCAAGGGCACAGACAAGAAGTACAGCGCATTCTTCAATGAGAACGGCCTGCGCTGATCCGCGGCCGGCAACCACGACACAAGGCAAGGCATGACCACAGTAGAAGCAGCGCAGGACGAAGTCCTGCCCGAAGCGATTCAGACCGTTGACATAGAGAAGGAGCTGCGCAAGTCCTATCTGGACTACGCCATGTCCGTGATTGTCGGCCGCGCCCTGCCTGATGTGCGCGACGGCCTCAAGCCGGTGCACCGGCGCTGCCTCTACGCCATGCGCGAGCTGGGCACATTCCACAACCGGCCCTACGTCAAGTCGGCCCGCATCGTCGGCGACGTGATCGGCAAATACCACCCGCATGGCGACACGGCGGTGTACGACACCATCGTGCGCATGGCCCAGGACTTCTCGCTGCGCTATCCGCTCGTGGACGGCCAGGGCAACTTCGGCTCCATGGACGGCGACTCGGCGGCGGCCATGCGCTACACCGAGGCCCGCATGAGCAGGCTGGATCAGGAGCTGGTGGCGGACATCGAGAAGGACACGGTGGATTTCATTCCCAACTATGACGGCTCGCAGCAGGAGCCGACCGTCCTGCCCTCGCGCATCCCGAACCTGCTTCTCAACGGCTCGGAAGGCATCGCGGTGGGCATGGCCACCAAGATTCCGCCGCACAATCTGAGCGAGCTGATGGACGGCCTGCTCGCGCTGATTGACCGGCCCGGCATCAGCGTGCTGGAGCTGCTGGAGCAGATCAGCGGCCCGGACTTCCCCACCGGCGGCTTCATCTGCGGCAGAGCGGGCATCCGCGAGGCCTACGAGACGGGACGCGGCAGGATCGTCATGCGCGGCAGGCTGCACGTGGAGCGGCGCAAAAAGGGCGAAGGCGAGGCCATCGTTGTTACTGAGGTGCCCTATCAGCAGAACAAGGCCGATCTTGTGCAGCGCATCGCTCTGCTGATGAAGGAGAAGCGGCTGCCGGGCATTGCCGAGGTGCGCGACGAGTCTGACCGCGACGGCCTGCGCATCGTCATGGATCTGAAGCGGGACGAGAACCCGGACGTGACCATCAACCAGCTCTACAGCCTCACGCCGCTGCAAAAGAGCTTCGGCGTGATCATGCTCTGCATCGTCAACGGCAGGCCAGAGATACTTAACCTCAAGCAGCTGCTCGTTCACTTCTTGGAGCACCGGCGCACGGTGGTGTACCGCCGCACCGCCTTTGACTTAGGCAAAGCTGAGGAGCGCGCCCACCTCTTAGAAGGGCTGAAGATCGCTCTCGACAATCTCGACGCGGCGGTGGACATGATCCGCGCCGCTGCTGGCCCGCCGGAGGCCAAGGCCGGGCTGATGGAGCGCTTCGCTCTGTCCGAGCTGCAAGCGCAAGTGATCTTGGACATGCGCCTGCAACGCCTCACCGGCTTGGAGCGCGACAAGATCATGCAGGAGTATGCGGAGATCCTTGAGCGCATCGCCTGGCTGAAGAAGGTACTGGCGGACGACGCGCTGGTCATGCAGATCATCCGCGACGAGTTCCGCGAGATCCGCGAGCAGTACGGCGACGCGCGGCGCACGGAGATCATCGAGGCGGCGGATGAGATACTGCCGGAAGACATGATCGCCGACGAGGAGATGGTGGTCACCGTCTCGCACAATGGCTACATCAAACGCGCCGCGCTCAGTCTCTACCGGGCGCAGCGGCGCGGCGGCAAGGGCGTGGCGGGCATGGCCGATGTCAAGGACGACTTTGTCTCCGGCCTGTATGCCGCCTCGACGCTCGACACCTTCCTCTTCTTCACCAACCGGGGCCGCGTCTTCTGGCGCAAGGTCTATGAGCTGCCTGAAGGCGGGCGTACAGCGAAAGGCCGGGCAATAGTCAATCTGCTGGAGCTGGCCGAGGGCGAGAAGGTGGCGGCCATCCTGCCCATAGCTGATCTTGCCCATGCTGACGAGGCCCTCTCCATCCTCACGGTGACCAAGAAAGGCATCGTCAAGAAGACCAGCATCGCTGAGTACAAGCGGCCCATGCGCAAGGGCAAGATCGGCCTGACCATCCGCGAGGACGACGAGATACTCTGCGCGGCTGTCACTTCCGGCGAGGACGAGGTCTTCCTTGTCACGCGGCACGGCCAGTCCATTCACTTCCATGAGGATGACGTGCGCGAGATGGGCCGCGTCGCCAGCGGGGTCAAGGGCATCACGCTGGTGGACGAGGACGAGGTGGTCGGCGCGGTGGTGCTGAAGAAGAGCGACTGCGAGTCCACGTCCATCCTCACTGTGACTGAGAATGGTTACGGCAAGCGCACAGCCATCTCTGAGTACCGCCTGCAAAGCCGTGGCGGCAAGGGTGTCTCCACCATCAAGACCAGCGAGCGCAATGGCTTGGTGGTCGGCGCACTGCAAGTGGAGGACAGCGATCAGGTCATGCTGATCGCCAACTCGGCCAAGGTGATCCGCCTGCCCATGGACTCCTTCCGGGTGATTGGCCGCAACACGCAGGGCGTGCGGATGATCAATCTCGGCGAGGGCGAAAAGGTAGTGGACATGTCCATCTTGGCGCGCTCATCCGGCGATGTGGAGGCAGAGGAAGACGGCGCGGAGGACAGCGGGGAGAGTGATAGAGCTGGAGCAGAATAGCAAGTGAGCACCACGCCGAAGCAGAATGAGCGAGCTTGCGCATTGCAGCCCCCAAAGCCGACATTGTGGATTTGCCGCGAAAGCAGTTGTGCATAGGGGGCTTTGATGTTCGGATTACGCCGAACGGCCACAACAGCGGCCATGTGCGGCACAGCCCGAAGTTTGGCCGGACCTGTCTTCGAGAGGTGCCCGGCCCAAATAAGCGGCGAGCTGCTCGGCAGATTGAAAATGGCGGGCTTTCATGACTGCGGGCATCTTGCTGCCGGTCTGCGGCCCGACCGCCGGAATGTTGACCAGCAGCTCCATGTCCTGCTTCATGCCGGGATGACTGTCAATATGGTCATTGATCCTCAACCGTCTGCTGGAGCCGCTTGATATACGCTGCATGAAAGCTGACAGCATCAAGAATGGATGCAGGACACGAGGCGGCGTGTCGGCGGCTTCGGCATCAAATCTGCTTCATTGAGAAAAATGCAGCTTAGTTGACATCATGCTCTTCGCAGCATAGCATTGGTCAGCTAAATTTGGAGTGCGGCAAGCCCAGCGGTCAAATTCCTGCCTCAGGCTCAACGGCCTTGGGATAGGAGCCGAGCCATTCATAATAGGAGCATATCTGCTTCAAGGCCTCGCAGCCGTCCTGAATCACCGCGTCTTCAATGTGGCCGATCAGGTCCATGAAGAAGAGGTACTGCCAGCGTTTGCCCTTCATTGGCCTGGATTCAATCTTGGCCAGATTGATGCCTTTGTCGGACAGGATGGTCAACGCCTCCTTCAGCGCGCCGGGCTTGTCCGCCAAGCCGAGCAGAAGCGAGGTCTTGTCGCTGCC
This sequence comes from Candidatus Electronema sp. JM, assembly GCF_048287415.1. NCBI lineage: Bacteria > Pseudomonadati > Thermodesulfobacteriota > Desulfobulbia > Desulfobulbales > Desulfobulbaceae > Candidatus Electronema > Candidatus Electronema sp. JM. The sequence goes on along the minus strand of NZ_JBLWEN010000001.1, from coordinate 102,669 downwards.
GCTGCGCGAGTGCGAGTGATTGCTGATGATGAGAAAGCGCGTGGTGTTGCCCTGATAGTCCTCAATCCCCGGCACCGCGACCTGCACCGCGTAGAGCTTCACCGCCAAGTCGCTGACGATTGCGCCGATGTTCGGATTCTCCGCCGCCATCTGCGCCGCAGCGGCGGTGGAAGGCATGGTCAGAGTGGAAATACCGGGCAGGTGCTTGCGCAGCCACTCGCGGCATTGCGCCAGCGGCTGGGCGTGCGAGGCCACAGCCTGAATGTCCTCAATCCTGCCGGAGCTGCACACGAGATTGTGGCGGATAGGCAGTTGCAGCTCGCCGCAAATCTTGACCTTGTACTTCATGAACGAGTCCAGCGTCCAGAAGACCGAGCCTTCGGTGGAGTTCTCCACCGGCACCACGCCGTGCTGCACCCGGCCCTTCTCCACCTCGTTGAAGACATCCTCGATGGACTCCGCTGGGCGGTAGAGGGCGGACGTGCCGAAATGCCGCACCCCGGCAAGGTGGGTGAAGGTGCCCTCCGGCCCCAGAAAGGCGACTTCGTCCTGTTTCTGGGCCAAGCGGCAGGCGGTGATGATTTCATGAAAGACGCTGCGCACAGCGTCTTCCGGGAAGATGCCGCTGTTTTCTTCCAAGAGGCGGGCGTAAATGGCGCGTTCGCGCTGCGGATCCCAAGTCAGCAGATTGGACTGCGCCTTGAGCCTGCCGATTTCCTTAGCGCAGCTCAGGCGCTCCTGAAGCAGGCGGAGGATATTGCTGTCTATCTCGTCAATCCGCTGGCGGACGTGGGGGATGGTTGTGGTGATTTCAGTCATTGGCGTTTGTTAATTCAGGTGAAAGAGATGCTTGCAATTCCTGATCTTCTGTCAGAATTTTTCTGCCATTGCAAATTTATCCTTGATTTCATATTACATCTCCGCCCGAAGGCGTTCAATCGTCTCTTTGCCGATACGGTGTATCTGCAAATCAGCTCGGCAGGCATGCCGTTACAGCATGATTCTGGCGGGTTCGAGTTTAGTCTTCCACGCAATGCCTTGCTCTATGCCGATAGCAATTCCCTGCGCAAGTCGGCCCTTCACCCTATTCCTCGGCCTTGATGCCCAATGCCTTCAGCTTCTTGTGCAGATGGCTGCGCTCCAGGCCGATTGTCTCCGCCGTCTTGGAAATGTTGCCGCCGCATTCTTCCAGCTTTTTGCAGAGATAATCGTGCTCAAATTGCCGCCGCGCCTCCTTGAAGCCGAAGCGGCACCAATCCGGCAGGCTGACAGACTGAATGGGCCGTGCCGCGCTGGGCTGAAGAAAGAAGCTCACATCCTCGGCGGTGATAAGCTGGCCGGGAGTCATGATCACCAACCGCTCGATCAGGTTGCGCAGCTCGCGGATGTTGCCGGGCCAGCTGTGGCGCATGAGCAGGGCCAGCGCACCGTCGTCTAAACGCTTCTCGCCCAAGCCCCGGCTGCGGAGCTGGCGGAGGAATTCCGCCGCAAGGAGCGGGATGTCCTCCAGCCGCTCCTTCAAATCCGGGATGCGCAGCGGGATGACGTTCAGGCGGTAGAAAAGGTCGGCGCGGAAATTTCCAGCTTTGATTTCCTGCTCCAAATCCTTGTTGGTGGCTGCCAGGATGCGCACATCCACCTCAATCATCCTGCCGCCGCCGACCCGCTCGAAGTTCTTCTCTTGCAGGACGCGCAGCACCTTGGCCTGACTCTTCAGGCTCATGTCGCCGATTTCATCGAGAAAGAGCGTTGAGCCGTCGGCCTGGTCAAATTTGCCCTGCTTGGCCTTGTCCGCGCCGGTGAAGGCCCCTTTCTCATAGCCGAAAAGTTCGGACTCAATCAGCTCCTCTGGGATGGCGGCGCAGTTGACCGCGACCATCGGGCTGGCGGCGCGGGACGACTGGCGGTGCACAGCCTGCGCGGCCAGCTCCTTGCCGGTGCCGTGGCCGCCGAGAATCAGCACGGAAGCGTCTGTGGGCGCGACCCGCTCGATCTGCCGCCGCAGCTGGCGGATGGCTTGGGATTCGCCGATAATCGCCGCTCCGGCAGGCGCGGCCTCGCGCAGAAGGCGGTTCTCGCGCTCCAAGCGGGCCAGCCGCAGGCCCTGGTTGACCGCCAGCACCACCTTGTCATAAGAGAGCGGCTTTTCTATGAAATCGAAGGCGCCGATGCGGGTGGTCTGCACTGCGGTCTCAACGCTGCCATGACCGGAAATCATGATCACCGGGGCCTCGCTCCAGTTCTGCCGGATGCGCTTGAGGGCTTCGATGCCGTCCATGCCCGGCAGCCAGATGTCTAAAAGAATCAAATCAACGTCCTGCCGCGCCAGCAGGTTCAGCCCCTCTTCGGCGGAGGCGGCGGTCAGCGGCTGAAAGCCCTCGTCCTCCAGAATGCCGGAGAGGCTCTCGCGGATGGCGCTTTCGTCGTCAATGATCAGGATGCTTGCGGACATGCTGGCTCCTCGCGGAGAAAGGGCAGCTCCACGATGACCGTCGTGCCGGTCGGGGCATTGTCCTGCACGCGGATGGAGCCGTTGTGTTCGGAAACGATGGTGTTGGCAATGGCCAAGCCAAGACCGGTGCCGGATTTGCGGGTGGAGAAGTAGGGTTCAAAGAGCCGCCGCTTGACCTCCTCCGGGATGCCGGGGCCGTTGTCGCTGACTGAGACGCTGACCGTTTCCTCATTCTGGTCAAGGCTGATGGCGAGGCTGACCGCGCCGCCGCTGCTGAGGACGCTGACCGCGTTGTCTAAAAGATTGATCAGCACGCGGCGGATCTGCACCGGATCAAAGGAGAAGGGCGGAACCTGGCCGCGCTCCAATTGAAAATCAATGTGCTTGCAGCCCTCGCGGTAGAGCACCAGCGTGTCAGCGGCCAGCGCGGTTAAATCCGCCTGCTGCTTCTTGATGCGCGGCATCCGGGCGAAGTCGGAGAATTCAGTCACCAGCCGCTTGATCTCGTCCACCTGCTGAATGATGGTCGCTGTGCACTGATCGAATATCTCCCGGTCCTTGCTGATGCTTTCCAGATACCGCTTGCGCAGCCGCTGCGCCGAAAGCTGGATCGGCGTGAGCGGGTTTTTGATCTCATGGGCGATGCGGCGGGCCACTTCCTGCCAGGCTGCGATGCGTTGGGCCTTCTCCAGCTTGGTCAAATTATCAAAAACAATGACGTAGCCGATGGGCCGCTCGCGGTCATCGAGCAGGCGGGTGATGTTGACTAAGAGCGAGTAGGTCTCGCCCTTGCGCACCGTCAGGCTGAGATGCCGCTCAATGCTCCGCTGGCCGGACTCGCGCAGGTCGCTGAAAAACTGCTCCAGCATCGCCGCGTGCGAGAGGGGCAGCACCTCATGGAAATCGCGTTGCAGGAAGAGCGCGGGGTCTATGCGCAGCAGCTTTTCGGCAAAGGGATTGATGATCGTGACCTGATGCTGCTCGTTGATGGCGATAACCCCGGCGGCCACGTTGCGGAGGATGGCCTCCAGATAGCGGCGGCGCTGCTCCGAGATCTGATTTGACTCCTGCAAGGCCTGATGCGCTTCAGCTAGCTGGCTGTTGCTGGCCAAAAGGTCGGCGGTCATTGAGTTGAAGGAATCCACCAGCAGGCCCAGCTCGTCGTCCGAGTCCTTCTCGATGGTGAAATTCAAATCCCCTTCGGCAATGCGCTGGGTGGCGATCGCCAGCTTGTTGATGGAGCTGGTCATTGAGCGGGCGATGTAAAAACCGAACCAAATCGCCCCGAAGAGAATCAGCAGGGTGATGATCAGCAGCATGAGGATTAAACTCAGCTTGATCGGCGCCTTGAACAGAACAAGCTGCTTATAGCCAGTGATGCCTTGCGAAACCGACTGCATCAGGGCTAACTGCTCTGACGGAATGAGCAGGCTGGTGATCAGAAAGGCGCGGCTGCCGTCTTTGAACTGCATCGGCGCAGCAGCCTGCACCAGCTCGCCGATGCCGACCTGCCGGGTGACGATCTCCGGGCTGCGGCTGCTTTCTGCCCGGCGCAGTGCCTCGCTGGGGATGTCCGGCAGGGCGATTGCAGCCAACCGCTCCCCTTTGGCAGAGGCCCGCAGCCGCAGTTGATGATCAATCAGCACCAAGGCATCTGGCGCGCCGGAAGGGGCAAGAGCAAGGGTGTTGCTGAAGAGCTGCTGGAGACCGTCGCTGTCCTCCAGACGAATATCAATGTTTTCCAGCAGCAGACTGATCTGCCTGCCCATATTGGCGGCCCGGTTTTCGGTTTCCTGAAATATGCCTTGAGCCAGCTTGAGAGAAGATTCCAGCGAGTCCTCGACATTGCTGTTGAACCAGTAGTCCATTGAGGTGGACACTGATCCTAATGCGACTAAAAACAAGGCCGCTGTCGGGATAATCGAAAGCGAGACAAAGGCAAGCACCAATTTGGCCCGCAGCCTCGCCCCGATAATTCGGTTCCGGCATTCAAACAGCAGCTCAACCAGATTGCGGAGTATCAGGTAAAGCAGCAGCAGCAGCAGCAGGCCGTTGATGTTGATCAGGGCGAAGATCAGCACCGTGCTGGATACCGGCAGGTTGAGCTGGCCTTGCAGGAGCTGCCGCTGCATCCAGATCAGACAGGGAATCAGCAGCAGGCAGAAGGCTATGACCCAGCGGATCAGCCGCTGCTTTTTTCTGCGCTGCTCAGGGGTCAGCATCGGTCCACATGCTCAGTAGGTGAATTCGACAGTGCGCCAGTCGGTTTCAATATTCCACAGCGAAGTGAAGGGGATAATCATGTGCAGACCAAGCGGAAAAGTATTTTCCGCCAGCGTGGCCTTGATATGCAGGGCGCAGCCTGAACCAGCGGCAAGCTGATCCAGTTTAGCGATTTCAAGTCCTTTCAGCTCGGCCATCAGCCGCTGCGCCTCGCTCAGAGAACGGGTGCTGTGCGGCTGTTTTTTCTCCGAAAAAACGATCTGATATTCCCGCCGGATAGGATCGTAGCTCAGGGTGTGGCTGATATCAAGAGCGGCAAGTTCCTTGTTGAACCAATAGCTGCGGACGCGCTCCAGCTTCATGGTGAAGCGGAAGATGACAGGGATGCCGTTCTGCACCCCTTCCAGCATCTCTTTGGTGAAAGAATTTTTGACAGCGGCGGCCAGCAGCAGCCGTCCGCCAGAGGCCGTGAGCGTGATGCCGGCAACTGTCGGCTTGTCATCTTCAGCTCCTGCCGCAAACAGGACAGCGGGCAAGGCAACACAAAGAAAAAGAAAAAGAAAAAAACGTCTGCGCATACGATGTTCCGGGAATTGGCAGCAGGCTGAACGCCGCTGCTCTGAAGCGGATAAGCTGCTGCAAGGTACACTATTCCGCTGTTCTTGTCCACCGGCAGGCGGTGATTTTTCGTGCTTGACATGCTGGCGCAGGCGGCGTAATGTGCATATGTTCAAAACGTGCGGCAGCAATCGGCTGCCGCAGAAGAAAAAATTTCAGCAGAGCGAAAAAAATGGAAGCGACGATGACGCTGGCAGTGCCGTCCAATAATCCTGGCGGCTTAGATGCGGAAATTTCCGAACATTTCGGCCACTGCGATCTGTTCACCCTGATCCAAATTCAGGATGGGGCCATAGCCTCAGTGGACACAGTCGCCAATGTGGAGCATGGCGCAGGCGGCTGTGTCGGGCCGGTGAAATTGCTGCACAACAAAGGTGTCGGCGCACTGGTGGTTGGCGGCATGGGAGCGCGGCCCATGCAGGCCTGCGCGGATGTGGGCATTGCGGTCTATCGTGCTGAATTGCTTGGCCTGAAGCATGTCAAGGATGCCGCAGCCGGGCTGCTGGCAGGCAGCTTCGCCCTGATGCGGCCTGAGCAGACCTGCAAAGGCGACGGCAACTGCCACCACCATTGAGCTGCCCCGCATGTCGCCGCGCCCCCGGAAACAACGCTGCTGTGAAGGCGGCTGCCCCAGCAGCGCATTCAAACCGGTCGGCATCCCGCTGCGCAGCCTGAGGCAGATCATGCTGTTTCGCGACGAGCTGGAGGTGCTCAAGCTCTGCGATCTGGAAGGGCTGTTTCAAGAACAGGCTGGGGAGCGGATGGGGGTTTCGCGAGGAACAGTGCAGCGGCTGCTTGCTTCCGCCCGCCAGAAAACTGCTGATGCGCTGGTCTCCGGCGCGGCCTTGATTTTCGAGGAGGATGAACTGACAGAAAAAAAAGCCTGATCCCGGAAAGGATCAGGCTCTGCCCGTCGTCAGAACGAACTCAGTTTTTACCTTCGTCCTTCTTGTCGTCCGCTTTGTTCTCCTCTGCCGCCGGTTCCGCCTTCGGCTTTTCCTCCTGCTTCAGGATTTCCAGCAGCTCCACCTCAAATTTCAGCAGGCAGCCAGGCTGAATCACCGGCGGCGCACCCCGGTCGCCATAGGCCAGCGAGGGCGGAATGTACAGCTCAAAAGAACTGCCGACCGGCATGAGCTGGAGGGCTTCGGTCCAGCCGGGGATGACCTGATCCACGCGGAATTTGGCCGGTTCCTTGCGTTTGTACGAGCTGTCGAATTCCTTGCCGTCAAGCAGGGTGCCCTTGTACTGCACTTTGACGAGGTCGGACGAGGTCGGTTTAGCTCCGCTGCCTTCCTTGATGATTTTGTACTGAAGACCCGAAGCGGTAGTCTTCACGCCTTCTTTCGTTTTATTCTCATCAAGAAATTTTTTCGCCGCTTCTTTGTTGGCCTGCAACATCGCCATGAACTTCTGCTGCTGCCGCTTGCCGAAGTTTTCCTGCGCCTTGGCCGCCTCTTCCGCAGTCATCAGCAGTTTGGATCCGGGAGTGTAGGCATCCTTCATCGCCTGCTCAATGATGTTGAGATCAAACTCCTCGCCCAGCCCTTTCAGATAGGTGCCGAAATCCATGCCCAGGGCGTAGCTGAACCGCTGGCTTTCTGTCTCCAATTTGACCTCTGCTGCCGCCGGATGCACGGCCAGCAGCATCAGACCAGCTGCCGCATATGCTGCGAGTTTTTTCATGTTGCTGTCTCTCCTTGAAATGTTGCCGCAGCCAGGCGGAATGCGCGGCGCGCCGCTGCCTGGCAGGATTTTTAAAAGAAATTGTACATCATCCTGGCTGAAAAAAAAAAGAACTTTTCGTTTCCGCCGAGAAAATCAAGGTGGAAACAAAAAGTCAGACAAAGGAGAGGCCGCAGTCAGGGCAGGAGTCGTGCGTGGTTGAAAAGTGGCAGCCGCAGGCTGGACAGAGGGCAGTTTCGGCTTCCGCGTCAAAAACTGCGCCAGCGGCGGCAACGTCATGATCGCGCAGCCCGGTGCTGCGGACATACTCTGCGGCAAGTGCCGCAGCGGCAGCCTCATAATCGCTGCTTCTGATTTGAATCAGCAAGTTAGGGCCGCCGCAGCCGCCGCTGGCGCAGGATGATGAGGACTCGCCTGCCGCCAAGGAAGGAATGCCCGCCCGCTTCAGCATCGCCTGCACCATCTGCATCTGCACCACCGGCCCTTTCTGGATGGTGACCAACTCATCATCCGGGCTGATCGGTCGGCGGGGCGCAGCAGCTTGCCCTCGCTGCTGTGCCAGCAGCTCTTTACCACTGAGCAAAGGAACAACGCAGGCGGCGCAGCGGACTATGTCCGCCCGGTATTCGTCACCACACTGCGGACAATACTGCAACTCAGGTGATATGTTCTGGTGCCGCATGATTCACCGCTGGATTTGAACTGTCACCGCCGGAATTTCTGTTTTTGCCAAGACGATATCCGTTTTGCCGTCGGCGCCGGCGGAGCCAAGCCAGCCAAGCAGCACCAGCGCACTCACCGCGAAAACATAAACAGCCAGCATCAGAGAGCCAGGGTCAACGGCAGGAAGGCTGCCAAGTTTGTTTGCTTTTTTTGTGGTCATGATTGTTCTCCATCTAAGAATTCTTCCTGTCAGTATTTTTATCAATGACCATGACCATTCCGCCGCTGAATCATGACGCGTCGGAGAAGAAAGGTGACGAATCATGACAACGCATTCCGAACTGGCGGAAAAGAAAAATCTGTGGTAACGTTTTAAAAAAACAGCATGACCGCTTATTTCGCCCGCAACATTCCGCCATGACCTACCGCATCGCCTTGGTTGAGGATGACCCACGGCTTCAGGCCAATTATGCCCAAGCCCTGCACCGGGAAGGCTATGAAGTCAGCAGCTACAGCAGCAGACAGGAGGCAATGACCGCTTTCAGCCGTTCGCTGCCTGATCTGGCCATTTTAGACATCATGCTCGGCGAGGAGATGGCTGGCGGCTTCGAGCTGTGCCAGCATCTGCGCTCGCTTTCGCCAGTGATTCCGATCATTTTCCTCACCGCCCGCAATTCAGATGTGGACCGGGTTTCCGGCCTGCGGCTCGGCGCATGGGATTATCTGACCAAGGACACCACCACCTTGGATTTTCTGCCGGCCCGCATTTCCGCCCTGTTCCGCACGGTCGAAGCCCTGCGCAGCAGTCCGGCCAACAACCGGATCATTGAGCATCAAGATTTGCGTATTGACGAGGACCGCAAAGAGGTGCACTGGAAAGGCGAGCCGGTCAGCTTGACTCTGACGGAATTTTGGATACTGCTTTGCCTGGCGCGGCGGCCCGGCCATGTCAAAAATCATGATCAGCTCATGGAGGCGGCCAGCGTGATCGTGACCAACAACGCCATCGCCGCCCATATCCGCCGCATCCGGGACAAGTTCCGGGAAGCTGACCCAGAATTCAACGCCATCCGTTCGGAATACGGCATGGGCTACCGCTGGCAGCCCTGAATCGGTGCGCATTTCCCTCCGCTCTAAACTGGCGCTGCTCTCGCTGTTGCTGCTGCTCTTCCCGCTGCTGGGAATGCGGCTGAACAGCACGCTCAAGCGCAGCCTGATGATCAGCCAGAAAGACACCCTCAATTTCACGGCGCAGGCCGTCGCGGCCGCCCTCACCAACCGCAGCGACCTGTTTGACCGCGAGCAGTTCCGCTCACTCAACCAAAGCCGCGATCTCTACCTGTTTCAGCTTTCCAACACCATCCGGCTGGACGGCAATGTGGATGACTGGCAGCCAGAACTGGAGCAGGCGAAAACCTTTGGTCAAGAGCATCTGCTCAGTCCGCAAGAGGGATATTTGCCGCAAACCCTCAGCTTCCGTCATCTGACCGGCAAGCAGGACAAATATCTCTACGCTTTTTTTGATGTGCAAGATGACCAGGTCATCTACCGCAGCCGCAGCTCGCTCCGCCTTGATCGTTCCGACCATCTTCAGTTGGTGATTGAAGATGAGCAAGGCCAGCGGCGGTATTTGATTTCTCCGTATGAACCAGGCTGGATCAGCCCCTTTCTCATGCCGAGCAATCCAATCAAATTTCCGGTCAGCGAGCCGCGCATTCAGGGGGTATGGAAGCAGAAAAGCGGAGGCTATGTGCTGGAACTGCGCATTCCCCTTGATCTGCTCGGCAGCAAGCTGGCCTTTATCGTAGCTGATGTGGACGATGAGCAGGAGCGGAGTGTCCGCACCATGATCGGCACCGCCAATATTTCTGCCAATCAGGAGCCGGGCTGGCTGCTTGGCACCTCCAAGCCGATAGAGGATATCCTCCGTTCCTTGGACCGGCCTTATGCCCGCATCCGGGTGGTGGATCAAAATCAGCGGGTCCGGGCGCAGGTCGGCAGTCTCCGCAATCCTGAAAATCTGTCTGAGGAGGCAGATCGATTTACCGAAATCATGCGCCAAGCTGGTGAACTGCTCCGGCCTCTGTACCGTTTTTTCACCATTGCTCCTGATGTGAAAATTCAAGAGCAGGCCTCGCAGCCGACTGAGCTGGACATGCAGGGCATCCGGGAAGGGCTGGAAGGAAGGCACACGCTCACCAAATACCTGATGGAGGACGGCCAGACCGAAGTAATGGCCGCCATTGCCCCGCTGCACGAAAACGGCAAGGTCATTGCTGCGGTGGTGGTTGAGCAGACCACCAACTCCATCCTCGCGCTCGGCAACCAGATGATTGAGGAAACGATCACCCTTTCCGTTTTGGCCTTCCTCTTCGGCGGCGGCGTGTTTTTCTTCTTCGCCTACCGCCTCTCAGGCCGGATCAGAAAACTCCGGGATCAGGCCGCGACAGCCATCACTTCGGACGGCCATCTCCGCAGCAGCCGTCCGGCGCGGCGGTCACACGATGAGATCGGTGATCTGGGCCGGACTCTGGATTCCATGCTGGAGCAGCTTCAGCAGCAGATTGAGCATCGGGAGAAGATGGCCGACAATCTGGAGCATGAAATGCGCACGCCGCTGGCCGGTGTCGCCGCTTCGTTGAAAAATCTCAAGCAGGAGCAGCGGCGGCAGCAGGAAAATCCGCCCAAGCAGATCATGGAGTACATCCGCTGGGCCGAACGCGATGTGCAGCGGCTGGAAGGCCTGCTCACCTCAATCCGCGAGGCAGCCAGTTTAAAAAATGCCCTGGTTCTCGACAGCAAAGAGCAGTTCGATCTGGGCCGGGCCGTTTCCATGTGGCTGGAGCATGGCTGGCAGTTGGCTTTCAGCGAGGTGAAGTTTCTCTATCAGCAGCCGGAGCAGGAAGCGGCAGTCGAGGGCGATCCAGTCCGCCTGCATCAGGCCCTCGACAAATTAGTTGAAAATGCGGTTTCATTCCATCTGCCGGAAACGCCGGTCGAGCTGCTGCTGGAGGAGCAGGGGGAATTCATTGTCATGCAGGTGGTCAATCAGGGGCCGACTATTGACCCTGCTGTCCAGCAGCAGATATTCAACTCCATGACAACAAATCGGCCCGTGAAAGACGACCGGCCGCACATGGGCTTGGGGCTGTATATCGTCCGCACCATTTTGGAGCATCACGGCGGCAAGGCCAGCGTGCGGAACCTTGATGACGGCAGAAGCGGCGTGGTCTTTGCCATCAGTCTGCCCAAAGCGAAACCGTAGCCGTAGCATCCGTTCATGCCTCTGTTTCCGCAAAATACTCCCGCACCGCCTCAATGCCCTGCTCGGCGATCTCCGGCGGAGGCGAGATCAGCGGGTTGTTGTCCACGAGCAGCTCGGCCAGATTGGTGAGCTGGGTGATTTCCGGCGGCAGCGTGCTGAGATGATTGCTGTGCAGATTCAGCTCAGTCAGTTCCGGCAGCCGGAAAAGCACAGGCGAGAAGGAATTGAATTTATTGCCGTAGAGGCAGAGCGATTCCAGCCCGCTCAACTTAGCGATTTCCGGCGGCAGCTCGCTGAGATGGTTGCTGTGCAGATTCAGCTCAGTCAGCCCGGTGAGCTGGAAAACTTCTGGCGGCAGCTCGGTCAGCTCGTTGTTGCCGAGACAGAGGGCGGTCAGGTTCGTCAGTTGGGTGATTTCCGACGGCAACTGGCGCAGTTTATTGCCGCCAAGATAGAGGCGGATCAGGCTGCGCAGCTTGCCAATGGTCGCGGGCAGATCGGTCAATCGGTTGTCGAGAATAGAAAAATCAGTCAGCTTGTCCAAGGTGCCAATTTCCGGCGGCAGGCTGGCCAAACGGTTGCTGTCGAGATTCAGCTCGCATAGCTCGGTCAGCTGGAAAAATTCCGCAGGCAGCCCGCTCAGGCGGTTGCCGTTGAGCGACAGCTCTTGCAGGCGGGTCAGCTTGCCGATCTCCGGCGGCAGCATTTCGAGCTGATTGTCGTTGAGATTCAGTTCGGTAAGGTGGGTGAGCTGGCCGATTTCCGGCGGCAATTCCGTCAGCAGATTGTTGGGCAGATACAGCTCCTCCAGCGCGTTCAGCTTGGCTATTTCTTTAGGAAGACAGCGCAGGCCGCAGCCGCCGAGGTTGAGCGATTTCAGCTTGGTCAGCCTGCCGATTTCCGGCGGCAGCTCAGTCAGGCAGTTGCCGCGCAGGTTCAGTTCGGTCAAATTGCTCAACCCGAAGAGTTCCTGCGGCAGCTCCTTGAGCTGGGTGCCGATGAGATTGAAACGTGCCACTTTGCTATCCGCAGCTCTTTGAATCGCCTGAAGCAGCTCTTCATGAGTCATCTTCGTTCTCCTTTAGGGAAAATTAGTTGATGGTGCATCTGTCCGCTCGATATCGCGGTGAAAAAACTCCAATTTATCGCCCGCCGTTCCGGCTAAGAACCGCCGCAGATGCTCGGTCACAGCCACGGAGCGGTGCCTGCCGCCGGTGCAGCCCACCGCGCAGCTGAAGTCCTCGCGGCCAGCCTGCCGGTGGCTGTCGAGCATGAAGAGCAGCAGCGGTTCCAAGCGGGAGAGGAATTCCCGTCCGGCCTGGCTTTCCAGCACGTAGGCGGCCACCTCCGCGTCGAGACCGCTGCGCTCCTTCAGCTCCGGCACCCAGTAGGGATTTGGCAGAAAGCGGACATCGAAGACTGTGTCCGCTTCCGGGCGGCCATATTTGAAGCCGAAGGAAAAAAGCCTGATCTTCATGCGGGCCTCCTCAGGCGGACGCGCAGAGGATTCTGATTTCCTCCGCTTTTTCGCGGATGCCGCGCCGCAGCACCTCGCGGTTGTACACCGAGATCACGTCCCGGCGTTTCAACATGCCCAGCACCCATTTGTCCTCCATATTCTCGACCACCGGAATTTCCTCAATGCCTTTGATGTCAAAAAGCTGAATTGCGTCATAGAGATTATGGTCAGGAGTCAGGGCGATGACCTCGCGGCTGCAAATTGCGCCGACAAGATGACAGCAACGCTGCTCATCGTCATGAATAATATTTTTAACATCTTGCATGGAGACAACGCCGACCATGTGTCCAGCATGATTGACCACTGGGAAATAAAATGAATCATCGGCCATAGCAAAAAGATTGAGGAGATGATTGATATTCGCTGTCTCGCTGATGAAGTCCACATCTTCAGTAATCGCTTTGCCGACTTTGATCGATTTCAGCACCGCCACTTCCCGTCCTTCGTGGATGTCTATGCCTTCGCGGGTGAAATCCACGGTGTCAATCGAATCGCCGTAGAGTTTTTCCGCAACCACGGTGCCGAGTATGGCGGTGAGCATCACCGGAATGATGATCAGATAATTGCCGGTCATTTCAAAAAGCAGGAAAATTGCGGTCATCGGCGCGTGCGTTGCGGCGGCGAGAAAGGCCCCGATGCCCACGGTGGCATAAGCCCCTGCGGTCGCGGTCTGCTCCGGCAGCAAGGCATGAGCCACACTGCCGAAGGCACCGCCGATCACCGCGCCGATGAAGAGCGAGGGCGCGAACACGCCGCCCGCGCCGCCGGAGCCGAGCGTCACAGCAGTGGCGGCGGATTTGAGCAGGATGAGGGCGGCCATCACGCCCAGCTCGCCCTTGCCGTCGAGCACTTCGGCAATGTATTCGTAGCCGTCGCCCATCACCTGCGGAAAAAAAATGCCGACGCAGCCGACAAAAAAGGCCCCGCAAATCGGCTTGAGCTGGCTGTGCAGCGGCAGAGCGGCGAAGCGGTCGCGGACAAAATAAAAAAAACGGATGTGCAGCACCGCCAAGATGCCGATAATGACAGCCAGCAGGGTGTAGAGCGGCAATTCCACCAGCGGATTGACCATGTGATACGCAGGGATGGGAAAGGCAGCCACCTCGCCGTACCAAGCCCGCGAAATCACGGTGGCCATCGCTGAGGCAATGACCAAGGCGGAAAAAGCGGCGATCTCGTAGGTGCCGAGCAGGATGATCTCCGCCGCGAAAAAGACCCCGGCCAGCGGAGCGTTGAAAATTCCGGCCACGCCGCCCGCGCAGCCTGCGGCGACATAAACCTTCATCCTCGCCCCGGAAACCCGCAGCCGCTGGCCGAATTGCGAGCCGAGTGCGCCGCCGATCTGGGCAATGGGGCCTTCCACGCCCGCTGAATTGCCGCTGCCGATGGTCAGGGCGGTGGCCGCGATTTTGATGAAAATATTCCGAGCCTTGATCACCCCGTTTTCCAAATTGACTTTGCGGAGGAACTTGGTGAAGCCGTAGCCGTTGACCTTGCCGGGAAAGAGCAGTGAAAGCGGAATCAGCAGCACCATGCCGCTCATCGGCAGCAGCGGCAGAAGCAGGCTGCGCCAGCCGCCTTCGCCGATGCGCAGGAGTTGATATCCTTGCACAAAAAGCAGCTCATGCACCAGCTTCAAGGTCTCGCGGAAGAGGATGCTGAAGGCTCCGGCCAGCAGGCCGATCAGAGCGGCGGTCAGCAGCAGGGCGGTTTTTTCACCGGGCAGAAAAATTTTCAGTTTGGCAGGCATGGCGGTCAGCTCCAGAACATTGCAGATGCAGCCGCTCCACCTTAGCAGAAAAAATCTTTCCTGCAAGCGGCTTTTTTGCTATTATTCCCCGCCGGGCTGTCAGCACTTTCCTCCGCCGACCCAAGAGCCGCGCATGAGCCTGCACAGACGACTGAAAAAAATTCTCACTCCCATCACGCTGCCGGTGCTGTTTTTCGCCGCCGCGATCTTGTTCGGCGCGATGCTGCTGCACGCCCCGTTCAGCGGCGGCACAGGGCAGGTGTCTTTTCTTGACGCGCTCTTCACCTCCACCTCGGCAGTTTGCGTCACCGGCCTTGCGGTGGTTGACACCGGCACCGCCTACAGCCGCGCCGGGCATACAATTATCATGCTGCTGATTCAAGGCGGCGGCCTCGGCATCATGACCTTCTCGACCTTGGCCTTGTACCTGTGGAAAAAGCGTGTCTCCATGACCGACAAAATCGCGGTCGGCCAAAGCATCCTCAATAACGCCAATTTTCATCTTGGCAAATTTCTTATCCAAGTTTTCGCCGTCACATTTTTCATTGAACTCTGCGGCGCGATGCTGCTTTTTTTCAGCGACCCAGAAGGATTCTCGCCCTTTTCTGCCCTCTTTCATGCAGTCTCCGCCTTCTGCAACGCCGGATTTTCCTTGAAGGCGGACAATCTGATGCGCTGGCAAGCAAGCTGGCCGATCAATTTAACCATCATGGCCTTGATTGTGCTCGGCGGTTTGGGCTTCTCCGTGATCATCGAAAGCGCATCCTTTGCTTGCTCACGCCTGCGAAAAACAAGAGCGGTGTGGAAGGACGAGTGGTACAACAGCTTAGTGATTAAAACTTCCTTTTTCCTCATCGCCGCTGGCGCGGTCTATCTGTATTTTTCCGAATTTGTCTTTTACAAGCCGTATCTTCCTGCAAGTGAGGCAGTGCTGGCCTCGCTCTTCCAGTCTGTCACCTGCCGGACAGCGGGCTTCAACACGCTGAACATCGCGGCCATGACCGATGCCTCGCTGCTCTTCATGATCCTGCTGATGTTCATCGGCGGTGCGCCCGGCTCCTGCGCAGGCGGGATTAAGGTGACTACGTTCCGGGTGTTGAACGCCTTCATCAAGGCCCAAGTTCGAGGCCGACATCAGGTGGTGATCGGCAAATACGCCGTGGACAGCGAATCGGTCAACAGTGCGCTGACTCTGCTTTTTTTCTCCGTGGCGATCATTTTTTTAAGCGTCATTGCCCTCAGCTTCACCGAAGGCGGCGGCCTGTCGCATCAGCAGACGCAGGGCAGATTTTTAGAAATTCTTTTTGAGGCGGTCTCCGCCTTCGGCACCGTCGGCCTGAGCGTGGATCTCACCCCAAAACTTTCGCCGGGCGGCAAAATCATCATCATCTGCCTGATGTTCATCGGCAGGCTTGGCCCGCTGGTGCTGCTCGGTTCGGTGCAGTCCTTCGGCACCAAGCTGCTTTATTCCCGGCCTGAAGAAAAACTGTCCATCGGCTGACTCATGAAACTGCAAATCGGCATCATCGGCTTAGGCAAATTCGGCCTGAAATTTGGCCAAACCTTGGTCACGCTCGGCCACGAAGTTTTGGGCGTGGAGAGTGACCCGGACAAGATCAAAAACGCCCAGCATGTCCTGACGCAAGTCATTCAGACGGACGCAATGAGCCGCGAGGCTCTGGAGCAGATCCGCATCCAAGACTTGGAGCACGTCTTGGTCAGCGTCGGCGACTCCATCGCCGCCAGCGTGATGATCACCATGTACCTGAAAGAGCTGGGCGTGCCCAAGGTCTGGGCCAAGGCGATCAATAAAGACCATGAAAAACTGCTCTACAAGATCGGCGCGGATGAGGTGGTGATTCCTGAATTCATGGCCGCCAAACAGATCGCCAGCCGCATCGCCATGCCCGGATTTATTGAGTATCTTTCCTTTGACCGTTCCATGGCGGTGAAGGAATTCACGGTCAAACGCTGGGCAGGCAAAAGCCTGATCGCGCTGAACCTGACCAACACCTTTGGCATCCAGATCATCGCCGTGCGCCGCAGCGGCAGCAAGCGGTATGAGTACATTCCCAAGGCCGACGAGCTGTTTCAGGAAGGCGACAACTTCGTCGCCATCGGCAAAATCTCGCAGATGACCAAGATCGTGCCCTGAGCTTTCTCATCGCCGGCATAGACGGCTCATGGTATAATGCCGACAGCGGCAAAATCAGATATCTTTTCTGGCATCTGGGAAGATCAGAACCATGAGTGAACATAAAATCCTTCCGCAGAACTTCCCGCCCCTGACCTTCACCGTGCGCATCTGCAAGCTATGACTTCTTCCGCAACGCAGTCTCAAGCCGCCGCCTTGGCGGCTCCTGTTTTTTCCGCCCTGCTGCTGGCCCTTGCCATGCCCGGCCTGACTGGCTGGTGGCCGCTGCTTTTTGTCGCCCTGATTCCGCTGCTCTGGGCGGCGCGGACTTTGCCCAGCGCAGTCCAAAGCGGCTGCATGGGCATGTTTTTCGGTCTGCTCTATTATTTCAGCCTGATGTACTGGATCATCATTGTGCTGAAACGCTACGGCGGGCTGCACACCGTGGTGGCGGCTGCCGCGCTGCTGCTGCTGGCCTTGTATCTGGCTGCTTACACTGCTTTTTTCTGCATTTTGCTCAATCGGCTGACAAGCAGGACAGGCAGCTTTTCCGCTTCGGTATTGCTGGCCGCGCCGACAATCTGGGTCGGTTTGGACGTGGCGCGGGGCTGGCTTTTCACCGGACTGCCGTGGATGGATCTCGGCTACGGCCTGTATTCGCAGCCGCTGCTGGTGCAGGCCGCTGATTTGGGCGGCCATCATCTGATCACCTTTTTTATCATCCAGATCAATGCCCTGCTGCTTTGGCTGCTGGAACGGCTCTTCAGCCCGTATCGAACCTCGAAACGGCAAATTTCCCTTGCAGTTATGTCCTTTTTAGTCATTTACTGCGCAGGCGGCTATTCCATGCTGCGCTGGCAGCAGATAGGCTCAGAGGCGGCGATGGCCAGTCAGGCGACGGCGGCGGCAGTGCAGGGCAACATCAGCCAAGACGAAAAGTGGTCGCCTGCACTGAAGCAGGAAACGGTTGCGCGTTATCTCGCCTTGTCCGAAGAGGCGGCGCGGAAAGGCGGGCTTGATCTGCTGGTCTGGCCGGAAACTGCCTTGCCGTTTTATCCGCATCGGGAGCCGCTGATGAACAAGGTGAAGACTTTTGCCAAAGAAAAACAGGTGTATCTGCTAACCGGCTCACCGTATTTCACGGTCAGGCCCGGTCGGCAGCCGCAGGAGGAGCCGGTCAGCGCAAGTCAGTCCAACAATCTTTTGAAAATCGTTGAAGATTTCAAAAATCTCCTTTCAGCTGAGAGCAGCAATACGCTGAGGCCGGTGGAATACTTCAACAGCGCGATATTGTTGGACCGTTCCGGCACACAGACTGGCCGCTACAACAAACAGCATTTAGTGCCGTTCGGCGAATATGTGCCGCTGCGCAATTTTCTCTGGTTTATCAAACCGCTGGTTGAGCTGATCGGCGACTTCACCCCAGGCGAATCCTCCAAACCGCTGGAGGCCGGACATATCAAGGCCGGAGTGCTGATCTGCTTTGAATCCATTTTTCCAAACATTGCCCGGAACACCACAGCGGAAGGGGCGAATTTGCTGGTCAATCTGACCAACGACGCATGGTATGGGCGTTCCAGCGCGCCGCAGCAGTCGTGGGCCATGACCGTGCTGCGGGCGGTCGAGAACCGGCGCAGTCTGGTGCGGGCTGCCAACACCGGCATCAGCGGTTTTATCGCCCCGACCGGCGAGGTCATTCAGCAGTCCAGTCTTTTTACAGAAGCATATCGGCGTGAAAGCGTTCCCCTGCTGACCGGACAGACGTTTTTTGTTCAAGGCGGCTATTGGTTCGGCCCAGTCTGCCTGCTCCTGACCGGCTACCTGCTGATCCATGCCGTCTGGATGGCAAGAAAACGGCGGCAGAAGGGAGGCGCAGAAAAATGACCAAACAACAACGGCAATATGTCGGCGTGAAGCAGCATGAGGACGGAACATGGGAGTTTTCTGTTGAGAAAGCCAGCGGCAAAATGAAAACAGTCAGCGGATTCAGCACAGCAAAAGTGGCAGCCTTGCTCCGCGACGAGTACATTATCCGGCATCAGCTTGATCAGCAGCGCAATTTCACGGTCAAACGAATGGCCAAGATGCGCAATGAAGCCTATGAGCAGATGTTTGGCAGGCAGGAGTAAATGATTAGCACTAAGGACTTGGTACGAAAGGAATACTGTCTGGATAACGATCAATCATTTCGTTAGACAACGAGATGATTGATAAGTTTTTTGTACATCTATAGATAATAGAAAAAGTAACATACTTTTTTAGAAGAAGGCAACGTATGGTTGACGCAGACAAAGTTAAAAAAGTAGGTAAATGGATTGGCGGTGCCGCCACGCTGATCGCCTCTGTAATAGCTACTGTTGGTGTCGGCCCAGTTCTGCTGGAGAAAATCTGGCCGAAAAATCAGCCGCCTATTGCAAAAATAATAGCAACAAAGCAGAAAGGCACAGTGCCTCTTGAAATAACATTTGACGGGGCAAAGTCTTCTGATCCTGAAGGTGGCAGCTTGAAATATTATTGGCTGATCGACACTGGGTCGGTGTCAGAAAAGATATCGTACCATCATGTCTTTACGCAGCCTGGCGAATACAGTGTTGTTTTGAAGGTAGAAGATGAGGGAGGTCGGCAGAATCAAGATAGCGTTATTGTGGAAGCTCTGCCATCAGAAAACACGAACAGCACTTCTTCCCCAACACAGCAGACAGCGCAGCCAGCAGATGTTGCCAAGTTGCAAGAAAATCATCTTGAACCTTTGATTGAGAAGAAACCTGTTTCTCCGCCGATTGTTCAGCATTCTGTTGATCCTGTAACCATGACGGCAGCTCATAATCAATGGCGCAGCAAAGTCGATGCGCCTAATCTGAAATGGTCAGACAAGCTGGAGATGGATGCGCAAGCATGGACTGATCATTTAAAAGAGATCAACAACTGTGCTCCGCTGAACAGCAACAAAGGTTTCAGCGAGAACATCTATCGTCTCGGCGCAGTCGTCTGGTCTGATGGCCGCCGTGAATCAAGCAAAATCGAACCGCAGGAAGTTGTGCAAAAATGGGGCAAAGACAATTCAGGCTACAGTAACATAGTGGATAAAGAGGTCGCTAACATAGGCTGCGCAATGTCTTTTTGCGAAGATAAATCCCAAGTTTGGGTATGCTATTATTCTCTGCCGGAAAGCAGAGACAGTAACTGATTGCGAGGTCAAATTGTTCCAAAACATCTTGCCGCCATGCTCGCCTCAACCCTAAGCGGCGCGGTGATGGGCGTGGACGGCCTGCTTGTCCGTGTTGAAGTGGATTTGGCCCTTGGTCTGCCGCTTTTCTCCACGGTCGGGCTGGCGGAAGGCGCAGTGCGCGAGGCCAAAGACCGGGTGCGGGCGGCGGTCAAGAACAGCGGCTACGAGTTCCCGCCGCGCCGGATCACAGTCAATCTTGCCCCAGCGGCGGTGAAAAAGGAAGGCTCCGGCTACGATCTGCCGATTGCGGTGGGCATCCTTGCAGCCGCAGGTGCGCTGGACTGCCCAGATTTAGCGGAAACCGCGTTGGTCGGCGAGCTGTCCTTGGACGGCGGTGTGCGCCCGGTGCGCGGGGTGCTGCCGATGGTGCTGGAGGCGCAAGCGAACGGCATCCGCCGTTTTCTTGTGCCAGCGGAGAACGCCCACGAAGCAGCCGTTGTGCAGGGCATCGAGATTATTGCGGTGCAGAGCCTGCGTCAAGCGATGGATTTTCTCGGCGGGCTGTGCCGAATTGCGCCGTCCCGCACTGACATAGACGCGCTCTTCAGCCGCCGCAGCGAGTATCCGGTGGATTTCGCCGAAGTGCGCGGCCAAGAGCACGTCAAGCGGGCCTTTGAGGTGGCGGCGGCAGGCGGTCATAATCTCCTGCTCTGTGGGGTGCCGGGCACGGGCAAGACCATGATGGCCCGGCGGCTGCCGACCATCCTGCCTGATCTCTGCCTAAGCGAAGCCCTTGCCACCACTAAGGTTTATTCCACAGTCGGCCTGCTGCCCGAAGGACTGCCTCTGCTCGTGACGCGGCCTTTCCGCGCCCCGCATCACACCATCTCAGACGCGGGGCTGATCGGCGGTGGCCAGATACCCCGGCCCGGCGAGGTTTCCCTTGCCCACAACGGCGTGCTCTTCCTCGACGAGCTGCCGGAGTTCCGCAAACATGTCCTTGAGGTCATGCGCCAGCCGCTGGAAGACGGCATGGTGACGATTGCCCGCGCCGCAGCCAGCCTGCGTTTTCCGGCGGACTTCATGCTGGTGGCGGCCATGAACCCTTGTCCATGCGGTTTTCTCGGCGACAAGGTCAAGGCCTGCACGTGCTCGCCGGTGCAGGTGCAGCGGTATCGCGGCCAGCTTTCCGGCCCGCTGCTCGACCGGATTGACATGCACGTCGAGGTGCCGCCGGTGCCCGTGCAAGAAATCAGCTCGCGCAATGCGGGCGAGCCGTCCGCCGCCATCCGGGAGCGGGTCAACCGGGCGCGGCGGGTGCAGCAGGCCCGCTTTGCCGCCACCAAAAACGTGACCTGCAACGCCCGCATGTCGCCCCGTCAGCTCGAAACCTTCTGTCCTTTGGACGAGGCGGGCAGCAAGCTCCTCAAAAACGCGATTGAGCGGCTGGGCCTCTCCGCCCGCGCCTATCACCGCATCATCAAAATTGCCCGCACCATTGCCGATTTAGCCGAATCCGAGCGCATTAGCTCCGCCCATGTCGCCGAGGCGGTGCAGTACCGGCGGCAGCAGTATGAGGTGCGGTGAGGGCAGACTACCACAAATCTTCGGCTTCCTGCTTCGGCTTGATGCCCTGCCGTTTCATGTCCTCATCAAGGATTTTGTGCAAAATCGCGGTCAGACAGCCGGGCTGAAGATAGTCCTGCCCTCGGCCAGCGGAGAAAATGAAGGAGGTTTTGCGGGCCAAGTCCTCCCAGCTCATGCCGGGGGAATTGTTGGCGATAATCTCAAAAAAATGCAGATTGTACGGATCATTGATCATCGCTTGGCCGGTGCCGATAGTGGCGAGGATGTCAAGGCGGCCAAGGAAGAGGCGGGTCAATTTGGTGTAAATTTTCACGCCGCCGCAGGAGCCGAGACTGAGGAAGTGCTGCTTGGCCAGCAGGTCTTGGTCGGTGATTTGCTGACTTTCTTGAAGCTGTTTGATCGGATCCGTGATCTGCTCGGAGCGCCAGTAGGAATGGCCGCGCTGGGCCAGCATTTCATCGCCGCCTTTGAGGAAGCGCAGCATCACCTGTTTCTGGTTTTCCTGATCGCCATAGACATGCACCGCATGGAGGATGGTGATTCCATTGACCTTTTTGACGAAGGCGGCGGAAAACGGCTCCCGCCGCATGGCCTCGAACAATGCGGCAAAATTGCCGCCAGCTTGGGCGACAAGGGATTCAAACCGCTGCCGCTGGGCGGCATTGGCGGGAAAACTGTACTGATCTGACAGCGTCAGCCGGTAGCCGTGCCGACTCAGCATCTGGGCGTTGGAGACAAAGGACGTGCGTCCATCATCATCAGGATGAAAGATGGAGAGCGAGCCAAGCTGGCCGTCCTGCTTCCATTGCGCGAAGGGCGTGCCCAAATAGCGGCTGATGTCAATCGCACCGTTGCGGGCGATGGTCTGTTTGATCAGAACGGTAGATTCCGGGCTGAGAAGTTCTTGGTATTCTTGAATGTAATATTGCAGAATGACGGTGATCAGTTTGCTGAAACTGCCTTTGCCGTTGTCCGCCGCCACCATTTTCTGAATCAGAAAATGCCGGGATGAGGGTTCAAGCACCGTGAGCAGGTAGCGGAAGGTGGCGGAAAAGAGGAGGATAGAGTCCTCGTCCTTGAAGGCGGAACTGGCCACCAGCTCTAAAATGCGCTGCTGCTCCGCCGCATTTGTGGGGAAAAAATCAGTCAGTTTGCCTTTTTGGGCTAAACTGACAATGAAATTTGACACCAGCAGGTTGCCGGGGTCGGTGGCTTGGAGGAAGACGAGCAGGTCGTCCCGGTGCATGGTGCTGACCCGCGCTTTCAAAATTGGCACGAGTATGTCGCGGAAGGAGGAGTCGTACAACTCGCTGCCTTGCGCCAGCAGGGCGTAAATATTGCCGGAAGTCAGGTCTTGCGCCACTTGGGTGCGGTCAGCGGTAGTGGCCTGCCGCAACACATTGATCATCTTCCCCCCGCCTGCCTGCCGGGCGGCGGCAAAGCTGCCGCCGTAGCGCGTTCTGGTCGGTGGTGAGAGCTTGTTGAACAGGCCTTGCAGCTGCTCCGCGCTCATGCCTGCAAGCTGGGCCTGCGAATACTCAACCCCATATTCGTTGGTCACCGCATGTAGGTTGTTGATCTTCCAGACTACTTCTTCGCCAGCGTGATAGAGGGCATCCAGCAGGGCGGAGCGGTTCTGCGCAGTCATGCTGTAGTGCATGTTCTCCTGCACCGGCACTGGCTGGCTGAAATAACGGGTCAGCCAAGTCCATGCCGTGTGGCAATCCGGCTTGGCCCGTTTGATGAAGTATTGAAAATTCCACGCATCTTCATCCCGCAGGGCATTGATCAGCGGCAGAGAGGATAAGGCGGTGTCTGGACTCATGTCCGGCACGGAAGCAAGCGAGGCAAACGCCCAAGCCTGCTTCCGGTTGAATTTTTGCAGCGTGGCGAGATTGTCCAAGCCCCGGCGGACATCCATGCCCCGGATGGCGAAAAGCTGCCGGGCAGTCAGGCTGCTGTCGTCGTTCATGGCGTTGAGCTGAGGAATCAGCCGCAGCGCCAAGCTGGCATCAATGCCAATCATGCTGACGCAGGCCCGGAAGGTTTTCAAAGCCTCGCGCCGCATGGCCCGCAACCCCGGCAGCAGCCCCGCCGCCTGCGGCATGGTTGCGCCGGGCAGGGCCGTCCACTGCTCAAAGGCAAGGAGCTGCTCAAAAGAAATTTTGTTTTCAGCCAGATCAGCCAGCACCGGGCCGCACAAACTGAAACTGGCTCCGGGCAGAACGCTGAAGCGGCGCACCACCCGCTGGGCATTGTAGTCCATGCCTTTGATCAGCTTCTTGCCATAGTCCAGCTCTTGGGCAGTCAGGCTGGGAATTTTGGCAAAAGCGGCATAGGTGTTCTGCACAACGATGTCGTTGGACGCTGTCGGCGCAGCCGGAGCTGGCGCAGGCGAGGGCGGCGAAAAAACAGGCTGCTGCCCGATGGACACAGCAGGGCAGGACAAGGAGAGCAGCAGGGCGGACAGCAAGGGCAGCGCCCGGCTGAATTGCGGTTCAGGCATGACGAAACGGAACGATGAGTGTTGGTGGTGGTGTGGCGTTATCGTTTCTGAAAGCGCCGCATCCTGATGCTCATCAGAATGCCGACCGCGATCAGGTTGGTCAGCAGCGAGGAGCCGCCGTAACTGAACATCGGCAGCGGCACGCCGACCACCGGCAGCATTCCCATGATCATGGAAAGATTGACCACGGCCTGCCAAAAAATTAAGGTGACAATGCCGAAGGCGAGATAAACCCCGAATTTGTCGCGGGCGGTCATGGCGATGTTGATGCCCCAGAGCAGCAGGAGAAAATAGCAAATCAAATAAAACACCGCGCCGGTGAAGCCAAGCTCCTCGCACCAGACGGCAAAGGCAAAGTCGGTGTGCCGCTCCGGGAGAAAATTCAAATGCCCTTGCGTGCCTTCCATGAAGCCTTGGCCGAACAGCTTGCCGCTGCCCACAGCGATCTTGGACTGATTGATCTGGTAGCCATGATTCATCGGATCGCTTTCTGGGTCAAGAAACGTTTCAATGCGGCGGCGCTGATAGGGCTTGAGGCCATACAGCCAGCCCAGCACAGCGGTGGTGATGCCGGCTCCGCTGAGCATGGCAAGAGCTGGCCAGCGCAGTCTGGCGAACAGGGTCATGGAAGCGCAGACAAAAGCCAGCATCAGGGCAGTGCCAAGATCTGGCTGAATAACGATCAGCAAAAATGGGACCGAAGTCAGGACAGCGGGCCGGAGCAAATGGCGCAGGCCGTACCCCTCCTCTTCCGCCTCCAGCCGGGCGAAGCAGCTTGCCAGCACCAGCACCAGCACCAGCTTGGTCGGCTCTGAGGGCTGCAGCTTGAAAAAACCCAGATCAATCCAGCGCTGGCTGCCAGCGATCGCTTTGACAAACAGTTTAGTGTAAATCAGCAGGAGACAGACCGCACCGTAGCCGACATAGGCGAGCATCTCCAGCTCGCTGTAGTCCACGCTGAGAATCAGAAGAATTAAAGCATAGCCAAAAAGAAAAAAATAGAGCTGCTTGAAAAAAAGCGGTGACGGATTTGGGCCGCCATTCCACGTCGAGCTGAACAGGCTGGCCAAGGCCATGATTGAGACCAGTGAGACCAGCAGCACTGTCACCCAGTCGAAATTATTGAGAACACGGCGGTCAAAGTGAAGCATCTCGGCGGGACGAAAAGGAAAGAGTTAATCGCCGCTGCCGGAAGGAGCGGCTCCAGCTTCTGTCTCCGGCGGCGGTTTGGGCAGGCGGTCGGCGAAATATTTTTCCAGCACCGCCTTGACGATCGGTGCAGCCGCAGAACCGCCGTGCAGGCCATGTTCGACCAGCACAGTCACTGCAATTTCCGGCTGCTCCGCCGGGGCGAAGGCGGTGAACCAGGCATGGTCGCGATACAGATAGGGAATATTTTCTTCTTTCAGATGTTTATACTGTTTGAGCCGCACCACTTGCGCCGTGCCGGTCTTGCCCGCCACGGTGATGCCATCCAGTTTCGCCTTGGTCGCAGTGCCCCGGCGGCCATTCACTGCCTCAATCAGCCCTTCCTTGAGAAGTTTCAGGGAGCGCTCCTGCCCGGAAAAATGATCCAATTCGGTCACCTGAAAGCGTTCGACCACCCGCCCCTCAGAATCGCGAACCATTTCAATAATGCTGGGCTGATAGAGCCGTCCGCCATTGGCGACTGCCGCTGTCATCATAGTCAGCTGGAGCGGCGTGACCAAGTTGAAGCCTTGGCCGATGGCGACGGACAAGGTCTCGCCGTCCTGCCACGGTTTGCCGTATTTTTTCAACTTCCAGTCCGCAGTGGGGATCAACCCGGCCTTCTCGTGCTCAATTTCGACCCCGGTCTTCTTGCCTAAGCCGAGATGAGCTGCGTAATTGGCGATGCGGTTCACGCCCAGCCGCTGGCCCACATGATAAAAATACACATCGCAGGATTCAGACAAAGCCCGCTTCAAATTTACCGTGCCGTGGCCGCCTTTGTATTTCCAGCAGCGGTACGTGCGGTTGCCGAAGCGGTAAGAGCCAGGACACCAGACCGTGCTGTCCGGGGTGATGATCCCCTCAGCCAAGCCAGCCAAGGCGGTGACAATTTTGTACGTTGAAGCAGGCGGATACATGCCCTGCACAGTTTTGTTGATCAGAGGATGGCGGGGATTGTCGAGCATTTCTTTCCAGTCTTTGGAGGAAATGCCGCCGATGAATTTGCTCAGATCCAGCACCGGCGAGCTGGCTATCATCAAGATGCGCCCGGTGTTGACCTCCACGGCCACAGCTGCGCCGGCGTAGTTCGCGTCCATCATCAGCTTTTCTGCCGTCTGCTGGAGATCAACGTCAATGGTCAGCTGGATGTCGTTGCCGGGCAGTGGCTCTACGCCTTTAAGGTTGCGCTGCTCAAAGCCGAGGGAGTTGACCTCCATGTATTCCTGGCCTTTTTCGCCGCGCAGATCCTTTTCCCGCAGCCGCTCCAAGCCCATCTTGCCGAGCATGTCGCCGGGGCGGTAGCGGCCCTGTTCCGTCTGCTCGGCCTCATCCAGCTCTTTTTTGCTGATTTCACCGAGATAGCCGATCATGTGCGAGGCAAGGTTGCCATAATGATAGACCCGCTGCGGCGCGACCTCAATTTTAATGCCCGGCATGTCCATCCGGTTGCTTTCGATGTACGCCACCTTGTCCCATTCCAGATTCTCCGCCAGACGGATGGGCAAATGACCCGGCGTTCCGGCCATCTTGCGGATGCGGGCCAGCAGCTCCGCCGGATCAACACCAAGGATGGCAGCCACCTTTTTGATCAGCTCTTCATCAATCCGGTTGTTTTCGCGCACCCAGACCACATTGAAAGAAGGCCGGTTGGTGACGATCTCCCGGCCTTTGCGGTCCAAGATATTGCCGCGCGGCGCGGCGATGTCCACCGAGCGCACCCGATTATTCTCAGCCATCTGGGCATACTGATTTCCTTGCAGAATTTGGAGATGCCAGAGCCGGGCGACCAGTGCCACAAAGAAAAACAGCAGCACCGCCGCAGACTGCATGGCCCGGCGGTGATAAAAATCAAGCTCGCCCTGATTGATATGGCTGATGACGGTTTTGCCGTCATCGCCGCCGTGAGCAATTTCCTCGGCCCGGCTTCTCCGTCTCCGGTTGACGCGGCTGCTCATGGCAGCGACCGCTCCTGCCGAAATTGATTGCCCGCTTCTTTTGGGCGGGGAAGAGTGAATCTGCCGCGCAGCGTGGCGGTCAGAAAATCAAAGAAGCGGAAGAGCGGGTAGGAGCAGAGCAGCACCAGTCCGGCACGGAAGAGCATCAACGGCCATGACCAAACGATTTCTTCTTCTTGGATCAGGTCGAGCAGCAAAGCGGCAAGCCAAGAAACCAGCAGATGACTGGCCGCCACCAGCGGCAGCTGATAAATGGCCCGGCGCACCGGCATGTTGCTGTTCATGAACTTGAGCAGCAGCCAGCCGCAGCCACAGACCGCTGGATGCAGACCGGCCACTGTGCCGGAATACACATCCATGACGCAGCTCACCGGCAGCAGGATAAGAATGCCTTGGCACCAGCTGAACTGGCAGGCGGTGTACGCGACGAGGATGTAGTGCAGATCAGGAACGGCAGTCCAAAGCGGGCCGGGCATGAGGAGCGTGGTCTGGACTGCGGCCAGCAGCAGGCCGATGAGGATGAAAAGTACGGTCAGCATTTGGCCCAGCTCACTCGGCCTACGGCCTGAATTCCTTTTTCTTCTGCTCAATCACGAGCAAATTTTCCAAGGTGCTGAAATCCACGGCAGGAACCACCTCAATTTCCAAGAACATGCCTCGGCGGTTACGGATCACTTCCGAGACTATGCCCACTGGCAGGCCGGGCGGAAACATGCCGCCATAACCTGCGGTCACCACATGGTCGCCCTTGGCAACTTCGACCGTTTTGAGGATGTACTCAAGACGATAGCTGTTGCCGCCTGTGCCTTTGAGGATGCCCCGAACCCGTGAGTCTTGCAGCAGCACGTCAATTGCGCTGGAAGGAGAGATGGCCAGCAGGACTTTGGCATACCCAGAGGAAGCGGCATAGACTTGGCCGACGATGCCTTCGCCGGTGACCACCGGCATCCCCTTGTCCACGCCGTCGCTGAGACCCCGATCTATGATCACGCTGCGGAACCACGGCGAAGGGTCTTTGCCAACTATCCGGGCGGTGACGGTGGGCAGCCCGGAAGACTCTTTGAATTCCAGTAACTTACGCAGGCGGGCGTTCAGTGCCGCCGCGCCTCGGTTGGCATAGGCGGCGGCCCGGCATTTTTGCAGCTCCTCCAGCAGCCGTTGCTTTTCCTCCCGAACAGTCAGCAGATCAAGGTATTTCTCCCGCACCGAATGGAAGGGCGCGGCAAGATAATTCGTGCCTTTCTGAATAGGCCCGGCCACATCCAGCAGGAGCTTATAGAAGGGGCCGAATTCTTGACTGCTGAAAATAACGGCAAAAAAAAGCAGCAGTACTGTCAGCGCAATTCCACCGAACAGCACAGGACGGAATCCGTCCGCGCCGTCTTTCTTTTTGTTGCGGTTATTTTTCTGCATCTGCGCGGAACGGCGGGTGAGGCGGAACATACGGCAGGATGAGGCCCGCCGCGCTGCGCTCAGTCAATGGCGATTTCCTTGAGCAGCTCAATCTTGTCAAGGGTTTTGCCAGAGCCGAGCACAACCGAGGACAGGGGGTCATCAGCGACGATGATCGGCATCCCGGTCTCTTGAGCGAGCAGTTTGTCGAGATTTTTCAGCAGCGCGCCGCCGCCGGTGAGGACGATGCCCTGATCGACAATGTCGGCGGACAACTCTGGCGGGGTGGCTTCCAAGGCGAGCCGGACAGCATCAACAATCACTTCAATTTGCTCGGAGATGGCGGACTGAATTTCGTCAGAGCGGATGGTTAGGGTCTTCGGCACGCCGGAGACCAAATCGCGGCCCTTGATCTCCATCGTCTCATACGGCTCGGCGGGGAGAACATTGCCGATGGAGATTTTAATTTGCTCGGCAGTGCGCTCGCCGATGGCCAGATTGTGCTTGCGCTTGATATATTGGAGGATGGCCGCGTCCATTTTGTCGCCCGCCACCCGCACCGACTTGGCATAAACTATGCCGGCCAAGGAAATCACCGCCACCTCGGTGGTGCCGCCGCCGATGTCGATGACCATGTTGGCGGTCGGCTCGGTGATCGGCATGTCTGCGCCAATGGCCGCTGCCATCGGCTCCTCAATCAGGAAAACTTCGCGCGCTCCGGCGGATTCGGCGGACTCGCGCACTGCCCGTTTCTCCACTTGGGTGATGCCCGACGGCACAGAGATGATGATCCGGGGATGCACCAGCGTGCGGCGGTTGTGCACCTTGTTGATGAAGTAGCGGAGCATGGCCTCGCAGACTTCAAAGTCGGCGATAACACCGTCGCGCATGGGCCGGATCGCGTCAATATTGCCCGGAGTTTTGCCGAGCATCTCTTTGGCCTCGGTGCCTACCGCCAGCACCCTGCCGCCGCGCACCGCGACAACGGAAGGCTCCCGCAGGACTATCCCCTTGCCTTTGACATACAGAACCGTGTTTGCTGTGCCGAGATCAATGGCAAGGTCGCTGGACATCCAGCCGAAAAGAAAATTCAACGGAGAAAACATCCGGTTTCACCTGGGGTAAAAATCATTTTTTCTGACGTATTGGCTCCGCCGGAGCCATCGGGAACGTTGTGGCTGTGTCGCAGCAGGTTGAAATCAGTTTACCAGCACCGCCGGAAACTGGCAATGCCAAAACAGCAGAACGCGGATGCTGACAAAATAATCATTATTTCCGAAGACTGTCCGGCTTCGGCTCAAAAAAGCCGGAGCTGCCTGCCGAGGCTTTTCTTCCGTGCTTTCGGCTGTGAAAGCGGCGGCGCATCCAGCAGCTCCGCCGGAATTTCCTTGAAAAAACGCGACGGATTGGGCCGCTCTGTCCCGGCAAAGCCCTGCCGTTCCATCGCGCTGCACAAATACAGCGTCTCGGCGGCGCGGGTGAGGCCGACAAAAAAGAGCCGCCGTTCCTCGCGGAGCAGTTCCGCCGCCGCGTCATCATCCAGCGGGGCGCGGGGCGCGAGCGGCAGCAGGCCCTCCTCGCAGCCAGCAAGAAAGACCGCCTTGAACTCCAAGCCCTTGGCCGCGTGGAGCGTGGTCAGCAGCACGGCCTCGGCCCGCTCGTCGTAAATCAGGCTGTCCTCATGCCGACGCAGATGTTCGGCAAAGGCAGGCAGCGAGACCGCAGCGGCGGCCATGTTGCGGAAACGGAGCAAATCCGGCTCCTCGCGGCTCAGGCCGTGCTGCTCTAACAAAAAATCAACAGCCACAAGGGGGGATAATTCGGCTATCTGGGCTGCACGCTCTGCGAGTTTGCCGACACCTGCTTGCAGGCGTTCCGGCAGGACAGCGGCCCGCAGCGCGGCAAAGGGCGCAGCACTGCTTTCTGACAAAATCTGCTCGGCGGCGGCCAGCGAAACTGCGCCGACACCCTCTTCCTGTCCGAGCAGGAAAAGCAATTCTGCCGCGTCAATCTGCCCGGCAGCCAAGAGCAGCTCGTAGTACAGCGCACGGACAGCACCGCTCAGATAGAACGGCTGCAAATCAACCACCTGACAGGGCAGCGTCCGCTCGGCTAAGGCATGGGCGATGAGCGGCATTTGCCGGGAGGTGCGGCAGAGGATGGCGATGTCCGACAGGGCCAACGTGGTTTCACTGCTTTTTTGCAGCCGGTCAATCTCCCGGTGCGAGGTGCCGCCGACTAAGTGCTGAATCTGCCCGGCAATAAAGGCGGCTTCAGCAGCGGCGTTCACGGCGGCATGGCGGTATATGACACCCGGCTTCTCCGACATCGCCTGCGGGCTGGGCCTTTCCTCATCGCCGTGATTATACTGAATGACCGCTGCCGCTGCTGCGAGAATCCGCACACCGCTGCGGTAATTGCGGGTCAGGGCATGAAACTCCGGCTGCTGCTCGGCCATGAACTTGCGGAACCAGACGGGATTTGCGCCCCGGAAGCCGTAAATGGCCTGGTCAGGATCGCCGATGGCGAAAACCGCCGCAGTTTCAGCCAGCAGGCGCACCAGTTCGTACTGAGCGGCGTTCAAGTCCTGAAATTCATCCACCAAAAGGTGGGCGACGCTGGCTCGGACTTCAACGGCGAATTCCTTGTCATGTCGGAGCAGGCTGACGCAGGCCGGGACAATCTCATCCAGATCAAGCAGATTGCGCTCGCGCAGGCAGCGGAAATAAGGATGCAGCTGGTCGGTTTCGGCATAGTATTCCGGCAGCTCCGCCTGGCTGGCGAGGAAGAGCGCGGCCTGCCGCCGGATGTCCTGCCGCTCGCGCTCGGCAACCTGCGGATATTGCTGGCGGACAATGCGCTCCCGCATCTCCGGCCCGGCCAAGGCAAGCTGCGGATTGCGGCGGCGCAGCCAGCGCAGGCAGAAGCCGTGGAAGGTCTCGACCAGCGCGGCCTGCTCGCCCACGCTGGCAGCCAGCCGCTGCCGGATTTCGTCTGCCGCTTTGTTGGTGAAGGTGATGATGACCAGCGGCCCTTGGCCTTGCTCCAGCAGGCGGACAGCCCGCCGCACCAGCGTGTGCGTTTTGCCAGTGCCCGGCCCGGCCTGAACGATGATCCGGGCGGCATCGCTGTCCACAGCGGCCTGCTGCTCTGGGTTGAGCAGGCGGCGCGGAGCAGCAGGCTGGCCCTCGTCCTTGTTTTTGAGGACGAGAGCAGCCTGTCTGCGCTCCTGCTTTTTTCTTGTCTTGGCCGCGCTGAGACCGAAAAGGTTGAGCTGCCCGCCCAGCTCGGCCCGCTCATCCTCGGCAAAGACCGTGATCACCCCGAATTCACCATCATAGCCGGGCTGGCGAATAACCTTGCCCTCCCGCACCCGCTCCACGGCCTTGGCAAGCAGGGGCGAAACCGCTGCGATCTCCGCCAGTGGCGTGTCCATCAGCAGGCGGAACTCCGAGCCGAAGGCGTTGATCAAGCGGCCATAGGCTTCATCCACCCGCTTGCTGGCCGGGCCGCAGCCGAACAGCTCGCCGAGCATTTCCGGCAAAGGAATGAGGCTGCGGACTGCGGGCGCGTTCTCCGGCCAGGCAGGCTCGTCCCGGTCGGCCAATTCCAAAACACGGTGCAGCACGCCGACCGTCAGCGGCTTGCCGCAGCCCGGACAAATGCCTTTGGCCGCGCGGGTCTGCTCCGGCTCAAAGCACACGCCACAGCTGCGGCAGCCGTCGCAGTGGTATTTGCCCTCTTCCGGGTAGAATTCGATGGTGGCCGCAAGCCGCCGCTCGTGATTCGGCTGACGCAGGGCATCGCGCAGGGAGAAGAAATCAAAGCCCGCCGCGAAAATGTTCGCCTCGCGGCCTAATTTCGCAGGCGAATGGCAGTCGGAATTGGAGATCAGGGCGAAGCGGTCAAGAGCGGAAATGCGGCGGTTCATGGCCGGATCGGAGGACAGGCCGGTTTCAAGGGCGAAGATTTCGCCGCTCAAATCGCCGAAGCAGTCTTCCAGCGCATCAAAGCCGGACTTGGAGCCGAAGAGGGAAAACCACGGTGTCCAAATATGCGCGGGCACGAGGAATCCGTCCGGCGCGTGTTCAAGCAGAATGGCGAGCAAAGTCTGCGAGTCAAGGCCGAGGATGGGCCTGCCGTCCGCCTCCAGATTGCCGATCCCGGCCAGCACGCCGCTGATCCGCCGCGCCGCCTCGAAATCCGGGGCGTAGAGCAGATTATGCACCTTGCGCACCTGGCCGCCGCGCTTGTAGATCGAGCTGATTTCCGCGCTGAGGACAAAGCGGATGTGCGAAATATCCGGCTGCACGCCGGGCGGCAGGACACTGGCCAGCCCGCTGATTTCGTTGTTTTTCAGGCGGAAGAAACCCGGTTCGGCTGGCTCCAGCTCGTCGCAAAGCTGCGCGAACCAGGCCTGGTGTGTGAAATCGCCCGTGGCGACCACATCAATGCCCTTGACCGCCGCCCACGCCGCCAAGCCGCGCAAATTGCTGGCCTTGCTGGTGGCGCGGGAATAGTGGGAGTGGACGTGGAGGTCGGCGATGTAGGGCATTTGAGCTTGATTTGAGCTTGGAGCTTGGTCAGAACCAGCGCAGCATGGCCAAATTCAGCAGGCCGATCAAGAAACCGAGCAGGCCGCCGAAGAGGTTGATGTACTTGAATTGTTCCTCCATGATGGAAAGCAGCAGCCGTTCCAAGCGGAGCAGATCAAGCGAGTCCACCTTGTTCCGCACCAGCTCGCGGATGCGCAGCGAGTCGGTCAGGCTGGGCACTTCCCGGATCAGCAGGCGGTTGGCGGAGAGGACAAAATGATCAATGATGCCGCTGCGCAGTTCAGCGGGCATGAGGTCGCGGAGGACACCGGCAGGCCGGGCGGCGAGCTGGTCAATCAGTGAGCTGACTAATTTGCCGACCAGCCGCCGCACTGGCTCAGAATCAACCAAGGTCTGCAACTCGCCAAGAAGGGCACGGCGCAGGCTGCGGCTGCTGGCGACAGGCAGTTTGTCCGCCAAAGCGGCCAAGGATATCTGACCGTGTTCCAGCAGCTCTTCCAATGCTGCCCGAATTGCGGCGGCAAGGGGCTGCTGCACTGCGTCGTCGGCCAGCGCGGCGAGAAGCTGGGCCGCAATCTGCTGACTCAGCAGCGGCAGCCGTTCAGCCCCGATCTGGGCCAGCAGCGCGGCCAAGGGCTGGGCGAAAAAGGCTTCCGCCTGCTCGCGCAGGGCTTGGGCGGCGCGTTCGTTGATCTCCGGCTGCTGGAGCCACGCCCGCAGCTCGCCCTCACGCTCGGTCAGCCAGTTCAGGATGATGCCGTCGAGGCTCTGCATGTTGAGGAAGCCTTTGGCCATTGCCGCCATCGGGCCGAGGCTGTCTATAAAATGATCCACCCCGCCCCTGACCGCCTGCGCCACCCGCGCCCGCATCGGCGGCTCGGCCATGATGGCCGCGAGCTGCGCCACAACCTGCGGAGCCTGATCAGCGGCCAGCGAGCAGACTAATTCGCGCAGTCCGGCAGGCAGCAGCTCACCGACGGTTTTGCCCGCCGCTGCCGCCTGCGCCAGCGACTGCTCCAGCCAGCCGCCCAGCCGCGCCGCTGTCTCCGGCCCGGTCAGCAGCTCTTTGCTGAAATTTTCCAGCGCGGCATACAGCCCCTCGCGGTCTTCAGCCCGCAGCAGCTCCTCCAATTTCCGTCCCCCTGCGCTGCGGAGCTGGGCGGCAAGAATGACGCTCATGTTTTTCGCCAAGACGGGTGAAGCGAGATAGGCAAGGATGCTGCCGCGCAAACGGTGCTTGATGCTGCGCAGGCCGATCTTGGCGTGAATCCGAAACTGCTGCGGCACAAGGTTGAGCAGCGGGCCAATATCTCGGCCCAGCAGGCTGTTCAGCTTTTCGTCCGCCAGCCGCCGCAGATGCTCTTGGAACCGTTCGGACGACATCGCTTCGCCGATATCGTGCGCGGTGAGGAGCTGGCCGCCGACCATTTCACCAATGTTTTCTGCAAGCTGATGCCGTTTGGACGGAATGATGCCCGGCGTGAGCGGCACTCGGATGCCAAAGATGCGCCACGGCCTGAGCGGACGAAACAGCATCTTAATGGCAATGTCGTTGGTCAGATAGCCGATGAATGCGCCGGTCAGCGGCGGGCCGCCCCAAGTGAGAACGAGCTGTACCGTCTGCTCAAGAGACATGATGCTCCTGCTGCATGAAAAATGATGGCCGAGGAAAGGAGACGGCTGCAAGTGTAAAGCAAAGAGGAAGGAAAATCAACAGGCTTGTGCTTGAGCAGCACCATAAAAAAGAGCCGTTCCAGGCTGCTCGGAACGGCTCTTCCCACATCTGAAAGGAGGCTCAGTTGCGGTAAAACAGATGCTCGCCATACTGCGCGACGTATCGTTTATCCTTGGCCCATTTTGGCCGCACGTCCGTGCGGTGGTAAAATGTCGCGCCTTTGGTGAAATCTGAGGACATCATCGCCTTCATGGCGGTCTGCATGCAGCTCATGAACACTTCTGGCTCATCCGGCAGATAGGACTTCTGAAGAGATGTCCAGCTGAACTGCTTGGGTGCCGTGATCACCTGCTC
This sequence comes from Candidatus Electronema sp. JM, assembly GCF_048287415.1. Classification (NCBI taxonomy): domain Bacteria; kingdom Pseudomonadati; phylum Thermodesulfobacteriota; class Desulfobulbia; order Desulfobulbales; family Desulfobulbaceae; genus Candidatus Electronema; species Candidatus Electronema sp. JM. The sequence continues at coordinate 67,974 of NZ_JBLWEN010000001.1, read as the reverse complement.
AAGGCTCTGATTGCTCTGGCTGGCCCGGTTGAGTGTGACATGAGCGACGGCGAGCTGGCCGATCTTGGGTTCGCTGCGGGCCTCGTGGTACACATTGAGTGTCAGCCACAACAGTCCTTCGAGAAAACTCATAACCTGCACCTCGTCTCTAACGTTCATTATCATTCATCGGCTGATCATGCTCTGATCATTGTCCGATCATTATTTGTCACGATTGGGCGTGATAATATCCTTGCTTTTTCGCAAAAGCAAGAATTATTTTTGCGGGGCGGCGGCGGAAATACTGATTTTGCCAAAAACATATTGAATTTTATGTAAAAATAAAATATACTGAAAAATGAATTTCTTGCCTGCTAAGGCGGACACCAAGACAAAAAATGACGGCGATATCGCCAACCAAGAATGAAACCGAGCCTTGCGGCAATAAAAAAGCAGTTCCCGGAAGCAGCGCGTGACATTGAAACGCTTGAAAAGTTAGGCTTCGCTTCACGCAGTGATGGCTGGATTGACAGCCTTGACACGGAAAAAGCGCAGACAGCCTGCTGGCTGCTTGGCAAGATAGGCGGCAAGCAGGATGCTGACACCCTTCTCAGTATCCTGTCCGGTCAACGCAGCGAGCTGTGGGGACAAGCTGGCGTTTCTTTGAGCTGCATCGCCAGAAAAAAACATATAACGCCGCTGTTGACCCTTTTTGAGAACAGCCCTCATCGCTGCGCAGCGATACCACGCAGTCTATACGCTTTCATTTATAAATTACTGCACAGCAAATCAGCAGGTAATTGCCGCACTGATACCTGCTGATTTGCTGTGCAGTAATCAAAACAGCAGCTGACACAACTGAAGCCGCTTCGTTGCGAGCGCAGGCATTGGAAGGATTGGCCAATAATCTTTCGCAAAATATGCCAAAAAATGTGCGTCAATTGGGAATTGCTACAGTTTTGCAGGCATTGGACGACACTGAAGCAGAAGTGCGATTCTGGGCGTGTTTTGCGGCATCTTCACTGTATTTCAAGGAAGCATTGCCGAAGCTGCGCGTATTAGCGCAGACAGACACAGCAATCGTGCCGGGGTGGTGGTCTGTAGGACAAGAAGCTGAGGATGCTGCTGCGATGATTTGTACCGGTGAGGTCGTTTATAGGGAACGAAGCTGAGTTGGTGATTTTTTTGCAATGGCTTATTTTTCTACCCCCGCCTGAACCACCTCTCAACCTCCTGTTTGGAAAAGCTCTTCAACACCGGCCTGCCATGCGGGCAGTGCGAGAACAGCTCGCTGCCGCCCATTTCATGAAGCAAGGCCAGCATCTCCTGCGGCTGAAGGCTGCTGCCCGCCTTGACCGCCGCCTTGCAGGCCAATGAAGCCAGCAGCTTGTCCACGCAGTCAGGCAGCTTGGCCGTCAGCCCGCCGAGCACGTCAGCCAGCACTTCCTGCGGCGGCAGATGGGCCGCAACAGCAGGCAATGCTTTGATCAGCCAGGTGCTGCCGCCAAAGAATTCCGCCTCCACGCCCAGCGCGGCGACCGTCTCCGCCTCCTGCTCCAGCACATCCGCCTGCTCCGCTGTCAGCTCCGCCAGAATCGGAAACAGCAGCGTCTGCTTGGCTGGCTGCTTGCGCTCGTGCTGCTGCCGCAGCTGCTGATAGAGAATGCGCTCGTGAGCGGCGTGCTGGTCAATCACCACCAGCTGGCCGTCCTGCTCGCAGAGCAGATAGAGATTGGCGAACTGGCCGATCAGCCGCAGCGTGCCGCGTTGTTCCGGCTCAAGGAGCAGGGGCAAGCGGTTCGCAGTGTTTGACGTTTCCGGCGGCGGGGCAAATTTCTCTTGGAACGGCGGCTGCGGCTCGGCAATGCAGATTTCTTGTGAATGTTGTAGGGGCGAAAAATTTTTCGCCCCTACAAACGTATAATCCGTTTGATGCTGAGGAGATAAGGGCAATGCCCCTGCATTTACATCCTTCGGCCCGGCAAAAAAGCGCGAGCGCAGCCGCTCTTGATGCCGCCGCACCGCAGCTTCTGTCGCCTGCATTACCGCCTGATACACCGCCCCAGCATTGCGGAAGCGGATTTCCCGCTTGGCCGGGTGGACGTTGATATCTGCCAGCTCCGGGGCCACTGTCAGCAAGAGCAGACCCGCAGGCTGCTGGCCCTTCATCAGCAGGCCGCGCAGCCCTTCTGCGATGGCGTGGCGCAGCATCCGGTCCTGCACAGGCCGCCGATTGACACAGATGCGCAGCGGCGCAGTGCCGCTTTCTTCCGGCAGGAGCAGCCAGCCGTTCACAGTCATTTCGCCGTCCGAATCCAGCTCCAGCAAGTCCGCGTCCGGGCAGCGGCAGATGGCCCGCAGCCGCTGCTCCGGGCTGGCGGCAGGCAGATCAAGCACGCTGCGCTCATCAATCAGCAAGGAAAAGCTGATCTCTGGGCAGGCTGCGGCCTGGCTGCGGATGACCTCCTCGATGTGGGCCAGCTCTGTCCGCTTGCTCTTGAGAAACTTGCGCCGGGCCGGAACGTTGCTGAAGAGGCCGCGCACCTCAATGACCGTGCCGCTGGTGCAGCCGTCCTCGTGGACATCGTGGAGGATGCCGCCGCGCACTTCGGCCCGCGTGCCTGCCGCCGCGCCGCTCAGGCGGGACAGGATGGTCAGGCGTGAGACCGAGGCGATGCTGGGCAGGGCCTCGCCCCGGAAGCCGAGCGTTGCGACCGATTCCAAATCGCTGTCCTCGCGCAGCTTGGAGGTGGCGTGGCGTTCCAGGCAGAGCAGCACGTCATCCTGATCCATGCCGCAGCCGTTGTCCGCCACCCGAATCAGGCGGGTGCCGTCGCCTTCCACGTGGATATCTATGCGGTCGGCTCCGGCATCAAGGGCGTTTTCCAGCAGCTCTTTTACCGCCGAGGCGGGCCGCTCCACGACCTCGCCGGCGGCAATACGGCTGGCAAGCTGATCTGAGAGGATGCGTATTTTTGACATGGCGTTGTCGGTTAATTTCATGCTATATAGAAATAATTATTATTATCTATAATATCATATAAAAAATATATTGACTTTTTTTAAAAAGTTGATTATATATAAATGCTACATTTAACTCATTTGCTCAACTAAGGAGGAGACGTTATGAAGAAAATGTTATCGTTAACCGCCGGCGCGGCTGTTTTTGCAGCGGCCACGGCTGCGCAGGCCCAAATTGATGTTGTATTCCAGATCGATGAATCAGGAAGCATGTCGTCTGCAATCAATGGTGTGAAGAAGAATGTCAAGACAATATATGGTGCCTTGCCAATAGGGTCACATGTTGGTCTAGTAGGCTATGGAGCGATGGGTACAAATTTCCCAACTCCAGATCATTGTTATGATGTGAACGATCCTATACAATCTCAGGAAATCCCGCATATCCATACATCATTGACAACTGACCAGAATGTTTTCTATAATGCGGTTGATCAAATGATTGCATACGGCGGTACCGAACAAGGATACCGGGTAGTTTACGAATCTGCAAGCGATACAATTGCTGCTGCATGGAATGGTTCAACCTGCGTATCCACTCCTAAACCGTCGCTTGGTTTTACAGGGGCACCATACTGTAATATCCTTATTACCGATGAAACACCAAATCAAGGCGGTCGCACACAGCAGGAATCCATTGATGCAATGAAGGCCAGAAATGGTATTTTCTTCGGCATTATTCCAACAGACTTGTTTACAGAGACGAAAAAGCTCGCTGATGACACAGGCGGCAAACTCTTTGACCTGACGCAGTTTCTAAATAATCCTCAGCCTGTCATTCAAGCTGTGCTTGAAGCCTGTGTCTGGGCTACATCTTTGAAAGCAGGTGATGGCCTTGGAGGCAAATGCCTTCCTTTAAGCAGCAAGGAAATAACCTATACGCTGGATTATGGTAATCCAAGCAAAGGTTCTATCCAAAATGTGCAGATAAGCCATACTGGCGGCACTTCGGGCGGATCGTCATGGAACACGAACGTCGGTACTCTTGTAGCCGGGGCAACCGGTTCGACCACAGCAACAGTGCCAACGGGACAACTCGTTAAGGGTACAAAGTTCTTCAATGAGTTCACGATGACAAGCACCACGCCAGGAGTTGGAAAGGCTGTTGCAAAAGTAGAAACTGAGGTTTGCCAGAATACGCCGCCGGAGGCGAAGTGCAAGGACATGCAGGCAGCTCTTGGTTCAGACGGCAGTATTGCAATTTCACCAGCTAACATTGATGGCGGCTCGTCTGATCCCGATCCGGGTGATCATGTGGCTTTGAATATTTCCAAATCAAAATTCACCTGTTCTGATATCGGCGTAGCGAATTATGTTTCTTTGACTGCGACTGATGACAGTGGTGAATCCGATTCCTGTTCAGCAAAAGTGACGACTGTTGATAATCTGGCTCCAGTCGTCAAAACAAAAAATATCACCGTGCAGCTTGATGCAAGCGGCAAGACTTCAATCTCTGTGCCTGATGTTGACGGCGGAACCACAGACAACTGCTGCATAGCCTCCCGCAGCCTCAGCAAGAGCAGCTTCACCTGCGCCGATGTCGGACAGCAGGCAGTCACGCTGACCGTCACGGACTGTAATGGCAACAGCGGCAGCGCAACGGCGACTGTGACCGTTGTGGACACCCTTGCACCGACGAATGTCCAAGCCAATGCTCCGGCAACAATTTCGCCGCCAGATGCGCCCATATCGTTCAAGGCGACAGCGACGGACAACTGCTCCGCCTCTGTCAAGATAACCGATTATTCCTGCTACAAAGTCAAGAAGGATGGCTCGCAGCAGAGCAAGATGGAGTCCTGCGTTGTCAATGTGTCCGGCGACACGCTGACCATCGCCGATTCAGGCGGGGTCGGCGACAACATTGTCTGGGCGGTGCTTGCCACAGATCAGTCGGGCAACACTGCGACCGCGAAAGGCAGTGTTCTGGTGGCCAATCCAAGCAATGCCGGAGGTAATAAAGGCAACAACGGGGTCGGCAACGGCCAAGACCCGCAGCCTCCAGGAAATCCGCCGATCAATGACGGAGCAGGCACCAGCCCAGGAAATCCGGGCAACAAGAAGAAGTAGCCGCAGATTGCACAGATAATTTGCTGATGGCAGGGGCTGTGAAAAGCCCCTGCCATTTTTTATGGCAGGGTGACTTCGAGGCAAAGCAGCACGTCGTCCTGATCCATCCCTGTCCTGCTTTCCTTCTTCAGCGGCAGACGCTTCGGCAGCTCCCGTCAGGTGGCGCGGTGTCCGCAGAAAGCCGGGAATCTCGAAAATGGGCCATTCCTTTCTCCGCAAGGCTGCTCTTCACATGCCCGCGATGGCCGCAGCCGCAAGAACAGAATGGGGCAAGGCCTTCAAGGCCCGCCTCGCCGCGAACGGAAAACCGCCGATGGTCATCATCATGAGCCATGATGCGCAGGGCTTCGTCCATGTCGCTGTCGGCGTCCTCAAATCAGGAAAAATGTTCGATCCGGCCCTGCATGGCACTTGACCAGGACAACAGTATCTACATCAAGCACATGCTTGGTGCAGCCACTCGACACAGGGGCAGTTGTAATAAATAATGCGAATTAGGAGTTGAAAATATGGGTCAGTAGCAACAGAGCGGCAGCGTATTTTCCATAGACATTAACAAGCAGCCCTTGTGTTGAGCGAACTTTTGAAGCTGTCTTGATGCCGGTTTTCTCGTCAATCCAGTTGAACAGGGACTCAATTTGCCGCCTGATTCGGCTGACATTTGTTGAAAGCATTTCATCCGTCATGTTGAGCTGCTGTCCTTTGTTTTTTTCACCGGCGTGTTTAAAACGATGTTCTGTTCTTCTGAAAACTGCTTCAATTCCTTGCTGAGATATGCTTTATCCGCAGAGACAGAAGTGTCATGCAGATCGTCGGCAATATCTTTCAGAACATTGATGTCCGCTGCGCTTGCCAGTGTGATTCCGATATAATCAGGCGGAGGAAGCCTCCTGTTTCTTCGGACAGCAAGAATGAGGCCGAAATACTGCCTTTCCTTGACAGCATCACAGCCTTTGTCTGCGATTTCACGGGCTGCTGATGCCCGGCGCAGCCGCCGGGCATCAGCAGTCATGATCGGCATTGAGTCAATCAGGCAGATGTGTTCCAATTCAGCTAGCGGCAGAAAATCATTCTGAATGACAGAAAGCAGTCCGGCAAAAGCCTGCGGGAGACGGTTCAGCCGTTGGATACACGCCGCATATGCGGGAAGTTTTGGATGCCCATTCCTTCAGATGATTCCGAAGAACATATCCATAGACCGGCTTCACTTTTCTGTGCCCATTCATAATCCTCCATAAATAAACAGTCACTGCCTCGGAATCGCTGAATCTAGGTTTGGAACTATTGTTCATGCGTTCCGCACAGACACACAGGCGGGATGTGAACTGCTTGTCCATGCAAGAAAATAATATTATAAGACGTTCCTGCCAATCCATTTTTCCTCCTGCGGTCAAGTCGGCAAAGGTGGTGCTTTGCCGACCTGTCGTACAAGAATTATGGATTGGTTTTAACTCCTAATTCGCATTACACAAGATTCAAAAGACAGGATCAGCTTGCAAATAACGAATTTGCATTAACGATGCTGCAGTCCGAACACAACACCGCCTCATCCAGCTTCCGTATCAGCAATCCAGTGAGTATCTTCGGGTAAAAGAAGGTGGACTTGTGCGGCATGATGTTACCGCTGTCCGCGACCTTCAGCACCTGCGCCACCTTGGTCGGGTTAAGGAGGAAGAGCAGCGGCGTGTGCCCGTCCTCGGTCACGCTCTGCTTGACCGCCGCGTCAATCGCCTCGTCCGGGTCGCTGATGTAACTCACTAACTTTTCCCGCACGCACTGCTCGTGGCTGAGGCCAAGCTGCTCCTGAATGAGGAAGTCAGAAAGCACGACCACATCCAGCCCGCGCAGCACTTCCGGCTTGGCAGCCAAGGCCGGGCTGGCGGCGAAGGTCTGCGGCGTGGCGGCGAGCAGGAAGGAGCGGTTCTCGCCCGGATGATAGACCCCGAAAGCGGGCAGGCCGCTGTCCGCCTCGGCCTCGTCCATGCGGTTGAGCGTCTCGGCCAGCAGGCTCTCGCGGCTGCCTTGAGTGATCTCCGCCACCTCCAGGCCCGCGCCCATCTTGGCTGCCAGCGCGTCCGCGCTCATCGCGCCGGACCAGCGCACGAGGCGGTGCGTTGGCAGGACAGAGAGGCCCGAATCCTCGCAGCCGCAGAGGTACATCATGATGAAATTGCAGGGATGGTCAGCGGGCAGATCGGGGTTGGCGGCCAGCATCCGACGGCGATGTTCGAGCGCGGTGGTGTAGCGATGATGGCCGTCAGCGATGTACACCGGCCTGTCGGCGAAGAACTGCCGCACGGCAGCAATGGCCGACGCGTCTGTCACCCGCCAGAGCGTGTGCGTGTTGGCGTTGCCGTCCTTGACGTGCAGCAGCGGCTGCGGCTCCTGCGCCTGCTCCAGCGTGCGGATGACCTCCTGCTGCGGGTCGGAGTAGATGGAGAAGATCTTGCTGAACTGCGCGGCGCAGGTCTCCATCAGCTTGAGGCGGTCGCCGATCACCCCGGCAAAAGTCTTCTCGTGCGGGCGGACGATGCCCTCGCTGAACTCCGCCAGCCCGACCAGCGCGACGATGCCCTTGCGGGTCAGCCGTCTGCCGTTCGGATGCTGGTACTCAATGCTGTAGAGATAGATGGCGGGCTGCGCGTCGCGGATGAGGATATCTTCATTCTGCCAGGCAAGGAAGCGGTCGCGGGCCTGCTGATAGCGACCGTCGTCCGCAGTCTCGTCCTGGGCAGTGTTGCGCAGGTCCAGGTTGATCATCGAGTACGGATTCTTCTGCCGCAGCTTCTCCCCGTCTCCGGCGGAGATGATGTCGTAGGGCGGGGTGAAGACATCATCCAGCCGCTCGATCTTGGCGGGGTTGTAGCGCAGAGCGCGGAACGGGGCAAGAGCAGCCATCGGTCGTATCTCCTGACGTTGTGAAAGCAAAGAGGGAAAGTAAGTAAGCAGAGTTGATCAATGCGGTCTGGTGGCACTTCTTCGTTCTGCCACCAGTGTTAGAACAGGGAATGCAATGCGGCAGATACAGAATGTTCAGCGGCAGATCAGCCTCACGGCTCCTGAAGAAAGCCGAAATTGCCTTCGGTGCCGAGCAGATGAGCGAATTTGCCCTGATTTTCTTTGATTTGGCTGATCACTGCCAAGGCCAGCTCCAAGGCGCGGCGGCCTTCCAGGCCAGAAACCGTCGGGCTGCGGCGCTTTTGAACATTGGCAACAAATTCGCGCAGCTCCAATTCGAGCACATCCTGCTCTTGGAAGGCGTGCCGGGAAATGTCCGGCAGGGGAATGCCGCCTTCGCTGCCAGATTTCAGGCGCACCGCTGTCACCTCTTTTTTGCTGAAATCCACGGCCAGATAGCGGCCCGGCTGGAAAATCCGCATCTTGCGCACATTCTCCAAAGAAATTCTGCTGACGGTGATGTTGGCGGTGCAGCCGTTCTCAAAAATGACGCGGGCGTTGGCGATGTCAGTCAGCTGCGTGACCACTGGTGCGCCGACAGTGTGGATGCCCTGTATCGGAGAATTGACCATTGACAGAATGATATCAATATCATGAATCATCAGATCGAGGATTACATCCACGTCCGTGCCCCGATTTTTAAACACCGACAGCCGGTGCGCTTCGATAAACAGGGGATTTTTCAATAGCGGCTGCACGGCCAGAACCGCCGGGTTGAAGCGTTCCAAATGGCCGACTTGCAGAATGAGCTGCTTTTCCTCCGCCAAGGCGATGACTTCGTCCGCCTCCGCCAAGGTCGTGGTCATCGGTTTTTCCAACAGAATATCCACGCCGCGCTCAAGGCAGGCCAAGGCGGTCTGATGGTGGTGGATGGTCGGCACAACAATGGAAACAGCGTCGGTCTGCTCCAGCAGCTCGCGGTAATCGGCAAAAGGAACCGTGCCGCATTCGGCAGCGACCGCCTCAGCCCGCGCGAAATCTATATCCGCCACTCCAGCCAAGCGCACATCCTGCATGGCCGCGTATTTCTGCGCATGGAAGCGGCCCAGATAGCCGACTCCGATCACTCCAACCCGAACTTTGCCTTCCTCTGGCTTCATATCATGTCATTTTAAAAAAAGCAGCCTGCATCAGGCAGGTGGCAGTTTTTCAGCGGGCAGCCGCTTCCTGCGCGGCCCGCAGCATTCGGAACAGCTCGCGGCTGTGACGGGGATTCCGGCTGACAGCGAAAAAAAAGGCCAGCCGGGCCAGCTCGCCCGCAGCGGCGGCAGGAAATTTGGCCGCAATGTCCTCGGCTGTTGCTGACCGCCATGTTTCGGAGAAATCCTCCTGCCGTTCGGCGGCGCGGCTGCGGGCGGCAATCGCCTCCTCAATCAGGGCATCACGCAGATGCTCCAGCTCGTGCTGCTGTTTTTTTCGCAGCAGCGCAGTTCCCTTGCGTTGCGCAAGAAATTGATAGAGCGCGTCCGGCGTTTCTTCCTCCCGCAGCAGCTTGGTGATATGCTTGAGATGCCGCTTCCGCGCCCCGTCCCGTCCCAATCCAGCGGCCTCTTTCAGTTCCAAGCGCACTTCCTCAGCCGCAGGCAGCTCATCCAGCACAGCGGCGGGCAAGGCGGCCAACTCCTCGACCAATTGCTCCAGCTGCTTGATTCTTCGTTTTTGCTCAGACCGGCTCAGTTCCATGCCGTCTCCTTTTGTTTGCCAGCAGCAGCAGGGCCTTGTCCCAAATCCGGTCGGCGGTCTCTTCTTTGGAAAGCAAATCGAGCTGTTCCACACTGTCCAAGGTGATTAGGGTGACTTGATTGGTGTCCACATCAAAACCGGTGCTGCTGCCGAGGATGTCGTTGACCACGATCAGATCGGCCTTTTTCGCCAGCAGTTTGCGCTTGCCCTCAGCCTCATGATTGCCGCTTTCCGCCGCAAAACCGATCAGCAGCTGGTCATCCCGGCGGCTGCGGCCAAGCGTGGCCAGAATATCCGGGTTGACGGCCAGCTCCAGCAGCGGTTCTGCCGTTGTTTTTTTGATTTTCTGGGCGGAAAAGGCGGCGGCGCGAAAATCCGCCACGGCTGCTGCTTTGACCACTATTGAGGCGGCTTGAGCATGGCGGCTGACGGCCTCAGCCATCTCCAGCGCAGTTTCAACTCGTACCAAGGTCACGCCGGGCGGCGGTTCCAAGGCGGTCGGCCCGGAAACCAGCGTGATCGCTGCCCCGCGCCGTTTGGCTGTCCGCGCCAGCGCATAGCCCATTTTGCCGCTGGAACGGTTGCTGAGAAAACGGGCCGGATCAAGCGGCTCCCGCGTCGGCCCGGCAGTAATCAGCACCTGCTGACCGGCCATGTCCTGCGCGGTCAGCAGACCCAGCAGCAGCTCCCGCACGCTGTTCCATTCTGCCAGCCGCCCCGCTCCTTCCTCGCCGCAGGCCAGCAAGCCGCACTCCGGCTCGGCAATGGCGTAGCCGAATTCACGCAGAGCCGCCAAATTTTTCTGCGTGGCCGGATGCGCCAGCATTTTAGAATTCATGGCCGGACAGAGCAGCACCGGCGCGGCGCAGGCCAGCACCGAGGCGGAGAGCAGGTCATCGGCCATGCCGTGCGCCAGCCGGGCTAAGGTCTGGGCTGTGGCTGGCGCAATCAGCACTGCGTCCGCCGCCGCAGGCAGAGCAATATGGCTCATGCCGTCAGCGAACATGTTGGTATGCGCAGGCCGCCCGGACAGCGCGGCAAAAGTCAGCGGCGTGACAAAACGGGTGGCGGCGGCAGTCATCAGCACCGTCACTTCAGCACCTTCCTTGGTCAAGGCATGCACCCAGCCCGCAGCCTTGAACGCGGCGATGGAGCCGCAGACTCCAAACAAAATTTTTTTGCCGCGCAGGCTGGGAGGCATGACTGGTTCAGCGCAGGTAGTCATCCTGCTGCATCGGCTGCACATCCGGCATTGCCGGCATAGGCGGAATCTTCTCCTGCCGCCGCTGGCCGCTGCTGGCTGGCTCGCCGAAGGGATTCAGTTTGACCGAAGCGCTTTTGTCTATGGTCACATACAGCGTCAGGCCGGTTCTGCCAAAGTCACCTTCAGAAATGATCATCATGCAGGTTTTGTGCGGTTTGACAAAGGCGAACATGATGTCGGTGGAAGCTGCCTCACCGACCAGCTTCCATTTTGCATCTTGCATTGCACTGAGCATGAAATCTTTCAGCGACACCGCCTCAACCTTGCCAATGTAATGCCATATCCCGCCATGAAAGGACTCGGTTTTGATCGCCATAGATTTGGCGCGGTCCCATTCCATCTCCGCAGGCATCATAATATCCTGAATGTCATCGGCAAAGTTGGGAATCGGCGGCAGGCCGCTGAAGTCGCTTCGCCCGGAGCTTCCGGGCAGAACGCAGCCGGAGAGCAGGGGCATAGCAGTCAGAGCCAGCGCGAAGAGCAAAGTTTTCACAGGCAAAGCGCGGTGTTTCATGGGATGGTTCCTCGGAATTCGTGCAGGATGAAAGAAGGATGCGCAGCAAAAGACCGCGCTCGACCAGCTGAATGTCATTTCATTTTTTGAGGAGCGAAGGTGTCGTCAAAAACTGGGGAGAGTTCGCAGGCGGAACTGGAGGAGGTGCCGACGATTTAGATTTAGTGAACGCTTGCAAACGCGCATACACTTTGTCCGCAGACTGGACATCGGTGCTGCGGTCAAGATAAGTGCCGCTATTGGCCGGATCAATCACGCAGATAATCGGCAGATTAAAGGCACCCAGACCTGCGGCGTACATCTGCCATTCAGTGGAATGATCCATATTGGCATACCAAGCAATATAGTGCTGCTCGACCAGTTCCTTGACCGGCGGAAACGGAAACACGCTCTCCAACACGGTGAAACGCATATATTTGGTGTTTTGGCAGGTGTCCCGGCCAACGACTAACAGCACCTTTTTCTGCTGCTGGACAGCAAGCTGAAGAGCAGCCTGTTTCGATGTCTGCCAGACAAGACCTGCGGCACGGCTTTCCTGCACGAAGCAGGTCAGCAGCAGAACAGTCAGAGCGATGGCAACTTGTTTCATGACATTCCTCCTTGATTGCATGGGACAGTTCCTCCAAATTCATGCAAGATGAACGTTTCCAGCGGCTGGCGCTGGGATTGCTGGCTGCGGTGGACAGGATGGCCAAAGGCGAGCAGGGCGGCCAGCTCATAGTGCCCGCTCAGGCCAAGCACGTTGTTCACCTGCTCTTTGTTCGCCAGTATCTGGCCGAGCCAGACCGCGCCCAGCCCCAGCTCATGCGCAGCCAACAGCATGTTCTGGATGCAGGCTCCGGCGGCCTGATGATCTTTGACCCGATCATACATCTTTTCCTGATCAAGGTAAACCGCAATCAAGGCCGGAGCCGCTCTGACGATGTGCGCATACTGGGTCAGTCCGGCAAGCTGCTCGCGAATGCTGCTGTCACGGACAAGGACAAACCGCCACGGCTGGTTGTTGAGGCCGGACGGTGCCCAGATGCCTGCTTGGATGATGCGCAGCAACAGGGCGCGTTCAACCGGCTGCGGTGTGAATTCGCGGATGCTCCGCCGCGTTCTGATCGCTTCTTGGACGGGCTGGTTCATATCTCCTGCTGGAGCAATCACTCTTCCCACTCCGAGGGCTGCTGGTTGCCAGCAAGCCGCCGATAGGTTTCAACCAGATACGGCAGCGGCCCGCCAACCTGCTCGCTGTGTGTCAGCGCAAACGGCGGGCAGGAGAAGGGCGGAAAATAGGCATCGCCGGGATAGGCCTGCGCCAAACGGGAAAGGAGCAAGGTGTCAGCATGACGCAGGGCCATGCTGTAGAGCTGCTCGCCGCCGATGACAAAGAGTTTGGCTGCCTGCCTGCGCCGGGCGGCGGCAAGACCTTCGGCAAAGGAATGCACAATCTCGCCGCCTTCCGCCTGAAAATCTTCATCCCGCGTCACGACGATGCTGTGCCGCCCCGGCAGAGCGCGGCCAATTGAGTCCCACGTTTTCCGGCCCATGAACAGGCAATGCCCCCACGTGATTTCCCGGAAGCGGGCCTGCTCGCCGGGAAGCTGCCACGGAATCTTATTGTCGCTGCCGATGACTCCGTTGGCCGCCACCGCAGCGATCAGAATCAGCTCCATCGTTATTCGTAGAGGTCGCTGTCGCTGATCGGCCCGTCTTCCGGCGCGAGATCGTCGGTGTATGCTTCTGCCAAATCGGCTGCGGAAGCCTCCGGCAAGGCGCAGAGCTGCCGCACTTTCTGGTCAATTTCCAGCAGCATTTCAGGATGTTCCTTGAGGAAGGCCTTGGCGTTCTCCCGGCCTTGGCCGATGCGCTCATCGTTATAGGCGTACCACGCCCCGCTTTTGTCAACAATCTTGCGGTCAACCGCCAAGTCGAGCAGATCGCCAGCGCGTGAGATGCCTTCACCGTAAATGATGTCGAACTCCGATTCCCGGAAAGGCGGCGCAACCTTGTTTTTGACGATCTTCACCTTGGTGCGGTTGCCGATGACCTCCTGACCGTCTTTTATCTGGGTCATCCTGCGGATGTCAATCCGCACCGAGCTGTAAAATTTGAGGGCGTTGCCGCCGGTGGTGGTTTCTGGGCTGCCAAACATCACCCCGATTCTCATACGAATTTGATTGATGAAAATCAGCACGGTGTTGGTTCTCTGAATCAGGCCGGTGAATTTGCGCAGGGCGTGCGACATCAGCCGGGCTTGCAGGCCGACATGCTGATCGCCGACGTTGCCGTCAATTTCCGCCTTGGGCACCAAAGCCGCCACCGAGTCCACCACAACCACGTCCAAGCCGCCGCTGCGCATCAAAATTTCGCAGATTTCCAGAGCCTGCTCGCCGTAATCCGGCTGCGAAACCAGCAAATTGTCCACATCCACGCCCAGTTTTTCAGCGTAAGTGGTGTCAAGGGCGTGCTCTGCGTCAATGAAAGCCGCGTTGCCGCCTAACCGCTGGGCTTCGGCGATGACGTGCAGAGCCAGCGTGGTTTTGCCGCTGGATTCCGGGCCATAGATTTCCGTCACCCGGCCACGCGGCATTCCGCCCACGCCTAAGGCCAAATCAATGCCCAGCACACCGGTGGAAATAACCGGGATATTCTGCCGCTCATGCTCGCCAAGGCGCATGATCGAGCCTTTGCCGAACTGCCGGTGAATCTGACTGATGGCGTTGTCAACGCTTTTGCTTCTTCCTTCCGCCTGTTTTTCCGGTGAAACAGCCATGTGATTCTCCTTGATTGTTATGCGAGAACAGAACGTCTTGCGCTCAATTGCATGTGCACGTCAAAGCTCTTCTTGTAATTGTATTCACAGCCAATAAACAGGATAATGCCGCTTCGGGTTGGCGGACATGTTGTTCACCAGCAGGGCGACCAAGAGCATAAGAAGCGAGCCAAGCAGAACTGGTGAAAGAACATAGCGGTAGCCCAAAACATGAATATTGTCTCCGCCGATAACAGCAATGAGTGCGGTTGCTCCTCCCGGCGGATGTAGCGTGCGGGTGAAGTGCATTGCCACAACGGCTAAAGAAACTGCCGCCGGAGCAGCCAACATGCTGCTGCCAAAAAGTAAAAATACGGTCACTCCGACCACGGCTGAAACACAATGTCCGCCGACGAGGTTTCTCGGCTGGGCAAATTCAGCCATCGGCGTGCCATAAATTAAAACGGCAGATGCGCCAAACGAGCCGATCAAAACTAATCCGCTCACGTGTCCAGAAACTGCCTGCACTAAAAAAATGCCGAAAAAAGCCCCAATCCACGACCAGATTATTTTACTGACCGGCTTTCGCGGTGGACATGTGCCGGTCGGTTTCATGCGTTGGAAATATTTGTTCATCTGTGCAATCATAGTCTTTTGTCTTCACGCGAGGACCTACGAAATTAGCCTTTCAACCAGCCTGTAAACCGTTGTGCCGACATTTTGTGGCCAATTGACGCAGCGAGGATTGTCGCGCTGTTGAGCACGTCGAACAGCATCAGCAATATTTTCTTTAGGGAATTTATTGATGCAAATCCCTTTATTGTAATCTGGAAGATACTGCTTCAGTCGCTCTGAACATTGCGCTGAAGATTGAACGCCTTTGCCGTCTTCAAAATGCAGGAGCAGCCAGTATTCAAACTTAGGATTGCTGAGGGCGAAGCCATAATTTTCTTTTTCTTGCGACCAAGTATGCAGCTCAGAAAGCTGTTCATCTGTCCACTGGTCTTTATCAACAACCAGCCAAGCCTCATCTGAATCTTTCAGTTCATTCTTTTTCAGTTCCGTTTTCATGCGCTTCAGAACATGGAAAGGCGAACTGCTATGCCCGCTTTTTAAACATTCAACTTTAATCGTCGCTTCGCGGCTGTTGAAAAAATTAAAATATTGCTGTTCTGTCTTCTCGCCTTCGGCAGCTATGAGAAACAACTTCCGATATGACCGCTGGCCAATCGCTCTTGTAAATCTACTCAATTTTGGAGGCATTATTCCGCCTCCTCTGATTTGCATTGCCGCAACGGGCCATTCAGTAAAAGACGAGGAATGCCGCCCAGTCGTCCTTGCAGGTAGCTTTTCCGAATATCTTTGTCTTTCGCGGCATCTTTATATTCGCTAAAGGAATAGAGCGTGGATGCGCCGGAAGCATCTCGTTCCGCCACCCACATTTCATCATGGCGCAAGAGCTGCTTGTCCATCAGCAGCACATCGTGTGTGGTCAGCAGAAGCTGTGAGCGGCTCTTTGCAGAACAGCTGGCAAGGTATCTTTCCAGCAATCTTCTTGTCAGAAGCGTATGCAAACTGCGGTCAATCTCATCTATGACACAAACTTGATGTGAATTCTGACTGGAAAACGAAAGAAAGACGGGCAGGAGATCAATGAGCCTTTGCGATCCGTCCGACTCCTGCTTGGTCTCGAACATTACTTTTGTGCCATCTGTTTTCAGATGGGAGGTCATCAGTTTCTTGGCAATCAGCTTGCCTTCTTTCCGTGTGATGAAAATTTTTGTCACGCCACCGTTTGGATCAGATGGAACCTGAATGGCAACAGCAGCTCCTTCTTTTAGATTCTTCTGAATATCGAGCTTTATAAATTCCGGCAACAGAATAGTCTCAAAAGGAATTTCCTCTCCTTCAAGATGAGCTATTCCTGTATCAAGCTGCTGAAGAAGCTCGTTCATAATAGTGCATACCGGATTTTCCCGAATAGCCGGAAACAGATCAATACGTGAATTGGACCCAACCAACAGAAGCTTATTCTTGAACCAATCATAAACCGGCCTGAATGCGCTGACGCGTTGTGAAACAGAGTTGGTGAGAAAGAGCTGATTCTCTCTGGTGCCTTCAAAGATGGGTTGAAGTGATGGGTCTGCTGGATTTCCTGGTCTGCTGTAGAGAACTTCCTCGTTGTCATCCGCAATTTTAACAAGTTTTTCTTCAACAACCGCAGCTCTGGTCACAGCAAAGCTCAACTCGTATATAATTTCGTCAATCAGCAGCTCAAAGGCAAATCGGGATGGCCGTTCTGTTCCGTCCGCATCCAGACAGAAAGGTTCAACCGGAATCAGCTCGTCAATTTGGCTGACTTTGACCACCAACGATCTGGCAAAGTTTAACGCCTGAAAGAAGTTGCTCTTCCCTGAAGCATTTCCGCCATAGATAGCCGCAATGGGAAGAACTCTTGTTCCATACTTATGGAGCTTGGGAATACGTCCTCCATGCCGCCGCTCTTTGGTGGCAACCATCGAAAAGGTGACTGGATCACGGAAGGACATCCAATTTTCAAGCGTAAAGCTGATAATCATCGCGTCATCTCCCGATATGCAAGTTGTATTCTTTCCATAGAGTCACCTTAGATGGTTGATGCAGGACAATCAACAAGAAAGAGCAAGCAAA
Organism: Candidatus Electronema sp. JM; assembly: GCF_048287415.1. Lineage (NCBI taxonomy): Bacteria > Pseudomonadati > Thermodesulfobacteriota > Desulfobulbia > Desulfobulbales > Desulfobulbaceae > Candidatus Electronema > Candidatus Electronema sp. JM. Next base: position 51,081 of record NZ_JBLWEN010000001.1, on the reverse strand, counting down.
CACTCCCCTTCCATCTCTACCGGCTGCTGCAATCTGAGCAGATGCAGCAAAGTCGGGGCAATATCCTTCAATGCGCCACCGTTCTTCAGTCTGTTGCCTTTGTGTTTTTCGCTGACCAAAATCAGCGGCACAGGATTCAAGGTGTGTGCTGTGTGCGGCTGGCCGGTTTCCAAATTGACCATCATTTCAGCATTGCCATGATCAGCAGTGATGAGCAATATGCCATCCAGCTCGCGCAGCCGCTCGGCAATCCGGCCCAAGCAGGAATCCACGGTCTCGCAGGCTTGCACTGCCGCCGCCAGAATGCCGGTATGTCCAACCATGTCGCCGTTGGCAAAATTGAGAATGATCAGCTCATGACGCGGCTCGGCTAAAACATCCAGCAGACGTTCTGTGATTGTATTCGCGCTCATGGCAGGCTTGAGGTCATAGGTGGCCACATCGCGCGGCGACTCAATCAAAATGCGCTCTTCGCCGGGAAATGGCTCCTCGCGCCCGCCGTTGAAGAAATAGGTGACGTGCGCATATTTCTCAGTCTCAGCAATACGTAGCTGGCGCAGCCCGGCCTTGCTCACCTCTTCGCCCAAAATGCGGGTCAGGTTTTGCGGCGGAAAGGCGACCGGAAAGGGAAATTCCGCCTCATATTCGGTCATCGTCACTAATTCAAGCAGCTTGGGCCGTTTGCTGACATCAAAGCCCTTGAAATCGGCATCAAGAAAGGCGTGACACAGCTCGCGCACCCGGTCAGCGCGGAAGTTGAAGAAAACCACTGCGTCGCCGTGCTGAATCCGGCTTGCCGCATCCAGCACAGTCGGCTGAATGAATTCGTCCGTCTCGCCGCGAGCATAGGCCGCTGTCACCGCGTCAAGCGGATCAGCCGCCGTCAAGCCTTGGCCGTCAACCATCGCCCGCCACGCCTTTTCGACCCGATCCCAGCGCGTGTCTCTGTCCATCGCCCAATAGCGGCCAGAAACCGTCGCCACTTTGCCGCAGCCGATGCGCTCGATAATTGCTAAGAGCTGCTGCATATAGCCCGCGCCGCTGCTCGGCGGGGTGTCGCGCCCGTCCATGAAGCAGTGAATCTTGGCCTCAATCTTGCGGGCGGCGGCCATTTCCAGCAAAGCCGCCAAATGGCTGAGATGCGAATGCACCCCGCCGTCCGAAAGCAGGCCGCAGAAATGCACCCGCGAGCCAGCGGCCTGCGCCTTGTCCAGCACGGCTGTCAGCGCGGGATTCTTGGCAAATTCGCCCAGCGCAATGGCCCGGCTGATGCGGGTGTAGTCCTGATACACCACCCGGCCCGCGCCGATGTTGAGATGGCCGACCTCGGAATTGCCCATCTGTCCTTCCGGCAGGCCGACCGCGCCGTTGTGCGCGGCCAGCGTGGTGCAGGGATATTCCGCCGCCCATCTGTCCATGTTCGGAGTTTCAGCCACATGCACCGCGTTGGTTGGCGCAGGCGGGGCAATGCCCCAGCCGTCGAGAATCGCCAAAACCACAGGCCGTCCTGCCGCTGTCATTTGTCGTCCTCCTGCTCCTCTATGCCCAAATCGGCCTGCAAATCAAGGCGGGGCGCGTCGTGCCACAAGCCTTCAAGATTATAGAACTGGCGGGTCTCTTTATAGAAAATATGCGCCACCACGTCGCCGAAATCAAGCAGCACCCAGAGTCCTTCCTGAAGGCCCTCGGCGTGCTTGCTGTTGATGCGCTTGGAGTTCAGCTCCGCCTCGATGGCTTCGGCCAAGGCCTGCACATGGCGGGTCGAGCGGCCGCTCATGATCAGGAAGCAGTCGGTGAACGAGGCTTGGCCGCGCACATCGAGGACAACTAAGTCTTCTGCTTTGGTGTCAAGGGCGACGCGGGCGCAGACAGCGGCCAGCTCCAGCGCGGTGTGCTCGCGGTATTCTTTTTTGAGTTGTTGCATAGTATTGTTGAGATGAATTTATGGATTCAACATTCTGTAAAACTTCTTTCAAACCTCAAACAGCTCTTTGAACCATTGCATGAAAACCGCAGCCTGTGGTGAATCTGAAGACAAAATGCGTTCCGTTACTGCTTGATGAAGTTGTCGGCCTGGCGGATTCTGCCACGCCAGCCACGTATGAATTTTTGCTTTGTCGCTGTGGCAGTCTTTGAAGCAAGCTCCCTGCGCTTTGGCCTGCTGGCAGCTTTGCTCAGAAAAATCCCACAATGCTTTTCCGTTTTCCGGCAGGAGGAATTGCAAAAAGGTTTCCAGCATTCCCCGTTCTTTGTTGTCCGGCATCATCCAAACGCCGACTTTGATTTCACCGGGATGAATCAGGCCAGTTGGAGGGAGTTCCTCTGGAATATCAGGATATATTTCGATGAGGCAATTGCGAATACTTTGCCAACGATTAGCTGGATAATCATCCGCATCAAGAATGATGCCAAGTATTTTTAAAGTTTTTCGTCGCATTCTGACCTGAATGCTGAGTTCTTCTTTATCCAGCAGTTTTTCCACGCTGCCCAATGCCTGAATCTCAACAATCCATTCTTTCTTATTTTCTCCCCATTTAATGCCATTCGCTTCAACAAGCTGAGGAATAACCCGCTTATCGTCCTCGCCTTCAACCAGCAGAACTTTTGAATAAGCCAGCATCTCAGCGCACCTCAAGCTCACGGTTGAAGGCAAGATTTATTTCCTTATTAGTGAATGTTTCTGCTTGCTTCATATCTTTATCAATCCGATGAATGCGGATTGACATATCTGCAAATTCATCCTCAATGGCATTGTCAGCCAGCGTTTCCCAGCAATCTCTGCTGTGCGTGGTGGCGAAAACTTGCACGTTGAGTTTTTTTGCAGTGGCGCAAACCAGCTTCCACATTTTGGACATTACGGTATGATGCAAGCCGGTGTCTATCTCATCAATCAACAGTGTGCCGTTTTTGGCTCCGATAAGAGAGAGAACAATACCAAGCAGCCGACGGATGCCATCTCCGAAACTATCAACAGGGATTCTTTTTTCCCATTTTCTGCTTTTGACAATTATCCCCCCTTTACCAACAGAAGCAACACGAACAATATCTTGTTCAACAATTCTTACAGCTTCAAGCATCAAATCTTCGTCTGAAGTTAACAATATCTTGTCTAGTAAAAAAATAATCTCTTCTTTGTTTAAAGATAAAGATGGCACAAGCTTTATATTAATGTCACATGCAACCATTTTTGATTTTGAATCAAAAGATTTTCTCATATAATTATATATTAACCCTCCTTCACGACTGATTGGACATTTTCCTCTGCAATATCTATTTTGATCCCACAGCCACTCAACGTCAAGCTGATATTGTCCAGCAGAGTATGGTGTAAATTTTAAAAAAGATGATTTAACTTTTTCGGTCTCATTGATAAAAAACGACAACCCCTCAATAGATTGATCGGCAGCTACGATGGCTAAATCTAATTTTGGTGTCAAATTAAATCCATGAAATAACTGACACAAATCTCCTTCTACATCACGATGCATTCGCTCTTCATTCTGAATAAATTCATCTTTTTCTGGAATAAATGAATATAATACAGAGGTATCTCTTGATTTTAAGAGATAAATAGCCTCCAGCACCGAAGTCTTTCCACAATTATTCGTCCCAACCAGCAGGTTGACCTGCCCAATATCATCAATTTTATATTCAGAAAAGCCTTTGAAATTTTTTATCTCAAGCTGAGTGATCATTTTAAAGTCTCCTCAAAGAAGTTCCCGTTCCCACGCTTTGCATGGGAACGAGTATTTTACTCTGTTTCCTCTCCGCCCTTGCCCTTCGTCTTTCGCGGCGGAAATTCAAAGGTCACTTTGCCTTTCGCATCCATGAGCAAATAGGCATCAAAGGGCCGTTTTTTCTTGGAGATAAAACCCTTGATCAGCTCGGTCTTGCCCTGCGTCAGCAATTGGCCGACATGCTCCCGGCTGATGGCCCGCTCCAAGATGGTTTTGCCAATGCGCAGCCCCTGCTTCTGGTCGCCGTTCAGGGCGGATTCAGACAAATAGGCCATCGCAGTTTCAAAAACCGGGCTTTGATCAACCGGCGAAAAGCCAACCGGTTCCTGCTCCTTGATTGCACCCAGATCAAGATTATCCGTTGAATCAGGAAATTGAAAGGAAACCTTGTCGTCTTTCAGCATCAGCGAGGCCGTGAAGGGCTTGCCCGCCTTGGAGCGGAAATCCGCATACGGCCCGACCGTCTCGCCTTGGATCAGGCGGACGATTTCCTCCGGCCTCATCACCCTGCCGCCGAGAATTTTGCGGATGACCAAGCGGCGGCCTTCGGATTCGTAGGCGGTGTCGGTCTCAAAGAAGCGGCAGCCTGCCACGGGCGAGAACGCGGCCTCCTTGCGCATTGGGCTGCCTTCCTTGACCTTGCCGACTATGGTGGCGGTCTGCTGGCGGATTTCCTGCATGAACTGCTCGCGGGTCATTTTGCCCTTCAGGATTTGGTTGAGCTTGAACTCCCATTCGCCGGTCAATTCCGGCGAAGCCAGCACATCAATATCTCGCGCCTCCAGCAAGGCGATCAGCTCAAAGGCTTTGCCGGTCGGCACCAAATCCTTCAGCTCGCGGACAAGATATTTCTCGGTCAGCAGCTTTTCAATGATCGCCGCCCGCGTGGCCGGGGTGCCAAGGCCGCGCTCCTTCATCGCCTCGGCCAGCTCCTCGTCCTCAACTAATTTGCCAGAGTGCTCCATTGCCGACAGCAAGGTGGCTTCATTGAAGCGGGGCGGCGGTTTGGTCACTAATTTTTTCTGCTCAATTTCGGCGCAGATGGCCGCTGTCTTTTTCGGCAGAGCCTCCAAGGTCTTGCCGCCTTCGCCCGGCTCTGCGCTGGCACCGTAAATGGCCTTCCAGCCAGCTTCAACCAGAATTTTGCCTTCGGTGAGGAAGGTTTCGCCTTCAACAATGGACAAGCGGCGGGTTTGATCAAAGATTGCTGCCGGGAAGAAAATGGCCAAAAAACGCTGCACGATCATCTGATAGATTTTCAGCTCGGCCTCGTCCAGCTTCGAGGGCAGGTTGACCGTGGGAATCAGGGCAAAGTGGTCGCTGACCTTCTTGTTGTTGAAGATGCGCTTGTTTTTCGCATTCTTGTCCGCAAAGCCCTTAGCCAGAGCTTCGGCGGCAAATCGTCCGTGCTGCCACTGTTGCTGGCTGGCAAGCACCTCTTTCACCTCGGCCAGATAATCTTCCGGCAAGCAGGTGCTGTCGGTGCGCGGGTAGGTGATCAGCTTGTGCTGCTCGTACAACGCCTGCGCCAGGCTGAGGGTGTTTTTCGCCGAAAAACCGAAGCGGGAGTTGGCCTCGCGCTGCAAGGTGGTCAGGTCGTAAAGCAGGGACGCATTCTGGCTGACCTTTTTGCTTTCCTCCTCGACCTTGGCCTGCTTGCCCAAGCATTTCTCGGCAATCGCCTTGGCCTGCTCCTCGTCCCAGATGCGCTTCTTATTGCCGTCCGGGTCTTCCTGTTCCTTTTTGAAAGCGGCATCAATCCACACCGCTGGATACTTGACCGAGCCGCATTCAAACTGGGCGTGCAATTCCCAATAATCTTTTGGCACAAAGGCCAGCCGCTCCTGCTCGCGCTTGACCAGCAGCGAAAGAGTTGGGGTCTGCACCCGCCCGCAGGGAGTCTTGCTGAAGCCGCCGTGCCGCGAATTGTGGCAGGTCAGGGCGCGGGTGGCATTGATGCCAATCAGCCAATCCGCCTCGGAGCGGCAGAGCGCGGCGTGCTCCAGCGGCACCATTTCCTTGTCGTCGCGGAGCTGGCGCAGGCCGTCCTTGATCGCGTCCAGCGTCATGGACTGAAGCCAGAGGCGGCGCACGGTTTTATCCTTGGGCGGCTTGGGAAAAACCTGGCGGAATATGTATTTGAAGATCAGCTCACCCTCGCGTCCCGCGTCGCAGGCATTGACAATCACGTCCACGTCCTTGCGTTTGAGCAGCTTGCTCAGGGCCATGAATTGCGGCTTGCTGTCCGGCAGGACACTGAGGGGGAAAACCTCCGGCAGAATGGGCAGATTCTCCAAATCCCACTTTTGCAGGGCCGGATCAATTTCCTCTGGAAAACCAATGGAAACCAAATGGCCGATGGCGTAGGAGACAATGCAGTCCTCGCCTTCAAAATGGGTCTTCTGCCGGTCGAATGTGCCGGGCAGAGCCTTGACAATGTCAGCGGCCACGCTGGGCTTTTCAGCGATGATGAGGGTCTTTGCCATATTCAGTTCAAGTTACATGCTCACAGGGCTGCGTAGATTATGCGACCCGCAAATTTTAATATAGAAGATTTCTTGCTCAATATAGGCGGCGGCTGGATTATTTAAGAACTGACTGAAAGTCATTCTCTCAACCAGCTATCATTTTCTCGATATGATCCAGAAAATTGCTCTCGTTGACAAATGTCAGCTCGTGCATTCCGGTTAAGCCCTCGCACTGTTTTTGACTAAGGCCAACAATACAGAGCAAAAAATTCGCTTTGTCTATACTCATTCTTTTGCGCATCGTCAGATATTTGTCAATATGCTGCTGAAATTCCCCTGATTTACATTCAATACAGACTGGAATAGACTCGTTGATCAGGAAAAAGATGTCAAGCTCATGCACATCTTTATTTGGAAAGGTGATAGATACATTGCGCAGACAGGAAGCCGGCAGCTTCTTATCCCGGAAGAATTCCAGCAGCCGCATGAAGATCAGCCATTCCATCCATTCACCATTGAAAAAATTGATAATCGCCGGGATTGTCTGTAGCTTTAGACGAATTATTTTATCCTCTTTTTGGTAAAAATACTTGGCGACAAAGGTGTAGTCATACAGATTGCGGCAGAATTCAGTGATTTTCTTCACCTGCTCTTGGCTTTTTCGGCTAAGATTCAGCTTCACCTCCCCATACCCTTTCCTTTGCACATACTTGATCTGCTCAACAACTTCGCTCAAGGTGTCAAAATCATTTCCCAAGGCAAGGGCAATCTCATCAAAAAAACCGGTGGTGTCCATTGCTTTATGATTCACCTCAACTGCAATCTGTCGCTGCTTAAACCATTGCAGAACAGGACGGTATTGCTCGTCGCTTTTCAGAGCTTCGGTATGATAAATATCAATTTCTTCAAGCGAAGTTTTTTCCGGCACAGAACTGCTTTCCGGCTTTTGCGGCTGAAGCTGCTCCTGAAGCTCGCGCAGGGCCTTGGCCTGCATGAAATATTTCTCCAGCAATTTCTCAATGAAGAGAACAGTGTCATAGATTGTGACCGCTTGCTGACACTTCGGACATTTCACCGATTTGCCGACATGCTCACTGGGAACCTCACGCAGGTGAGCGCATTTGTTGCATCTAAAAATTGCCACGTTTTTATCCTCACATTATCTCAACCACAAACCACGCCACCATAATCCCAGCGATCAGCATTTTGGCCGCGACTCCGCCGATGAAGCCGAGAAAGGAGCCAACGCCAGAATGGAGTGCCTGCTTGAGCTGTTCGCCCATGATCAGCTCGCCGACGACTGCGCCCAGCAGCGGGCCGACGAGAATGCCGATTGGCCCGACCACAAAGACCAGCAGGGTTCCCAGAACTGCGCCCCAAGCGGCTGCCTTGGAGCCGCCGAATTTCCGCACACCCCAAGCGGTGGCCAGCACATCAACCGCATAGCCGAGACAAATAAGCAGCCCTTGACCGACAAAAAACCAGCCTGAGAGGCTGTCAAAGCCGGTGATCAGGCCATAGACCAAAAAACCGCCTGCAATCAGAACAGTGCCGGGCAAGGCTGGAAAAACGATGCCGACGAACCCGGCAGCAATGAAGGGCAAAGCGGCCAGAAAGCCCCAGACATGGGTCTGCGCCAGAGTCGCAGCGCAGAGGGATTGAAGCCATTCAAGCATCCGGGCCTCCACAGCTCAGGTGCAAAATGCGAAGGCCCAGGACAGAGCCGCACGTCCTGAGCCTGAGACAGCTTGCCATCTTTTGCAAGGCTATTTTTGCTGAACCGGCTGCGGGACTGGCTTCTGTGCCGGGGTTGCCGGAGCCTGCTGCTGCTGTTCAGCTTTGCTCTTCGGCATCGGCTGAGTGCCTTTTTTCGGCTCCTGCTTGCCCTGCCCTTGCTGCTGGGCGATTTGGCCGATCAGTATCTCGTTGTTGAGCTTGCAGTTTTCCAAATCTTTGCCAGTTTTGGCCAATGTCGCGCTGCGCTCCTCAACGATTTTCTCCAAACCAATCACTTGGGCGCGCAGAGTTTCTGCCTCGGCAAGAACTTTATTGCGCTCCTCCTCCAGCTGGCGGTTGGCAGCATCCAGCTCATCAACCGCAGCCCGCATCTGATTGCAGTCTTTGTTTTTTCCCTCGCAGGCGGCCAGCCGTTTATTCTCCTCCTCAATCATTTTGGCAGCTTCGGCCAGTTTCTGCTCCTGCGCCGCATTCTCTGCCGCCAGAGCCTGCTTGGCCTCCTCAACAGCGGCCAACGCCTGATCTTTCTTCGCTTTCAAATCAGCCAGAGCCTGCTCCTGCTCGGCCATTCCAGCAAGCCTGCTTTGCAGCTCCTCAATTTTTTTGCGGGACTTGTCAAGCTGGTCGGCTGTTTGCTGCTGCGCATCCTTCTGCCGTGCCGCGTCCGCCCGCAGCTCGCTGTTGACTTGCACCGCATTGTCCGCTTCTTGCAGACGGGTGTGCATCATCTTGTTTTCCTTGGCCAGCTTCCGGCACCGACCAGTCTCCTTCTGCCCCCAGACCGCCGAGATCAGCAGCAGCGCAATCAACGCGCCGATGAAAACATTTTTTTTGTCGTCCATAGTCCGCTCCTTTTCGTATGATGGGTTCAATGCTGAGTTCCGCCGCTACCGGCGGCCAGCTCTCTGTCCACGCTGCTCAGATTCCGCTTCACCTTCGCCTCAATGCCTGCGCGGGGATATTTGCGCAGGATGTCCTCCAGCAGCGATTTGGAGGAACGCAGCAGCTCCTTTTTCGTTGCTTGATCAGGCGCATTCAAGGCCTGCTGGAACAGTGCGGCTGCTTTTTTGCGAATGCTTTCACCTGCCAGCCGCTGCGCCTCGCCAACTTTTCCATCCGCCTTGGCTCCGAATTCCGTGCCATTCAGTTTGGTGAACAGCTCAATGGCTTGGTCATAGTCTTCCGCCTGCATGGCCGCCATGCCTTTGTCCCAAGTCTCTTGCAAGGCTGCTGCCGGATCAGGCAGAGGACTGGCTGTAGGAGCACTGACTGGCCCAGCTGGTTGCGCTTTGCTGCCTTCTGGCACTGCTGCCGGTGTGCCGTCCGCCGGAGCCTCAGTGTGAGATGCCGCACCAGCAGGCTGCAACGCCTCTTTTTTCTGCCGGACTATATCCTGCTTGTCTAACGGCAAAATATCCAACGGCACCTGATCGAGACGTTTCACCGCCTGCTCCGGCGGCAGCTTGCCTGCCTGCGCGAGCAAGCCGGAAAACCACTGCTCCGCCTCCTGCTCAATTTTTCGCGACCAATCTTCGGCATCGCTCTTCAAGGGCGACTCCGGGAACAGCCGCATGAACTCCGCCGCCTGCTGGGCCAGCGTGAAGCCGTCTTTGTCCGGGCGGTAGGTCAGGCAGCCAAGGAGCAAGGCGGCATATGTGTCCAGCTCGTCCCGCCGAGTGCCGACCGCTTCAAGCGCGGCCAGATATCTGCCGCAGCGGGCGGCGCAACTGCTGTCTATGCGGCGCAGCTCCGTGTATTTCCGCCGGGCCGCCGCATAATCCTGATGCCCGAAATCAAGGTCGGCCAGCATCTGCAAGGCCTCAGCCTCCTGCCGACGGTCGCCGTCGCGCTTGGCCGCCGTCTGCACACTGGCAAAGGCGCTGCGCGCCTCCTGCTCATGCCCGCTTTTCAGCAGCTCAAGACCTTGGCGATGCAGCGCGCCTTTGTCTACAGCAGGGGCCTGCTGCTCTGATTGCATCGGCTGAACAGCCTGTTCTGGCGGCGCAGTTTCCTGCTGGGCCGGAGCAGCAACTGCGCTGGCAGGCTCTTGCCGTTGGCTTGCCGGAGCTTTGAGGGAATTGAAGAGCTTGGGGCATTCACCTTCCAAATAAGCGATATCCTGCTCTTTAAAATCCTGCAACGAACCGAATATCTGCTCACGGGAAATACGCGGCAACTGTTCCTGCCGCAACCTTTCCTGCAAGCCTTTATAGGCATTCTGAAGTTCTGCTGTTTTGTTGCGGCAGGTGATCAGCTGCGCCACCTCGTCTGGAGTCAGCTTGAGCGTTTCTTGGCTGCCGCCTAAATCCTGCCAGTCGCGCAGCCGCTGCTCATAGGCGGCGATGCGGCCATTGATTGTGGCAAGGGCTGGTTCTAGAACTTGCTTGGAATACGCCGCCTGCTCTTCCGGCGAAATGGTCTGCCGAGACTGCGGCGGAACAGGAGTCTGCGGCACTGCCGGACGCTGTGTCGGCGGCGGACTGGAAGGCAGGCAGCCGCTCAGGAGCAGCGGCGCGCCCAAGCTGAAAAACAGCAGCCCCAGCAGGCCGGGGCGGAAAGAAACTGAGGAAGCATCCATTGTTGAAGGTGTGCTGGTGATCGTATGTGTCTGAGCTTTCCTGCGAAAGACAGGAGCCGGGAAGAAAATTATCAGAAAAATGCTGGCGGTACAATGGCTTTTTACAAAAAACCGCTTTTCAGGCCTGAAGCCGCCACCGCTCCTGCGGCTGGATGCGCTGCACAAGCTGTTCGAGCAGTTCCTGAAAGGCTTGCCGGTCCAGCTCGCGGCTGCCGAAGCGGAGCATGTGGGCAGTGGTCATCTGGCAGTCGATAGCCTGAATGCCGCTGCTCCGCGCATGGCTGACCAGCGCGGCCACTGCAACCTTTGAGGCATCGTCGCGCAGAGCGAACATGGATTCGCCGAAGAACATCCGGTCGAGGCAAAGTCCATACAGCCCGCCAACCAGCTCGCCCTCGAAGCGGCATTCCACCGAATGGGCAAAGCCCAGCTCGTGTAGACGGATGTAGGCGGCCTGCATGTCTTGGTTGATCCACGTGCCGCTCTCCTGCCGCACAGCGGCGCAGGCGGCGATAACTTCGGCAAAGGCGGTGTCCGCGCTGACCTGGTAGATGCCGCGCTTGATGGTGCGGGCAAGACTGCGCGGCAGGTGAAACTCCTCTGGGAAGAGCACCAGGCGCGGCGAGAGCGACCACCAGAGGATCGGCTCGTCGCCGGAGTACCACGGGAAGATGCCCTGCTGATAAGCGGCCAGCAGGCGTTGCGGCGAGAGGTCGCCGCCCACGGCCAAGAGACCATCCGGCTCGGCCAGCTCCGGCGGCGGAAAGACCAGCTCTCGGTTCAGGCGGAAGACAGGCATCAGCCGATCAGACAGGTCTTGCGGCGCAGCTCCTCGATCAGCACCGACTCATTCTCCGCATAGTCAATCGGCAGCTCAATCAGATGTACACCGGGCGTGTTCAGGCAGTGGTCGAGGGTCTCCGGTAGCTGATGCTCCGCTGAAATCCGCCAGCCCGACGCGCCGTAGCTCTCGGCATATTTGACAAAATCCGGGTTGCCGAAATCAAGGCCGAACTGCGGCAGGTTCATGCCCGCCTGCTTCCACTTGATCATGCCGAAGCCGTTGTCGCGCAGAATGAGCACGGTCAGATCGAGCTTGAGGCGGATGGCGGTCTCCAGCTCCTGCGAGTTCATCATGAAGCCGCCATCGCCGCAGACGGCAATCACCTTGCGCTGCGGAAAGAGCATCTTTGCGGCTATGGCCACCGGCAGTCCCGCGCCCATCGTCGCCAGCGCGTTGTCGAGCAGCACCGAGCAGGGATCAGCGGATTTGTAATTCCGCGCGAACCAGATCTTGTACATGCCGTTGTCCAAGGAGAGAATGGTCTCCTTGTCGGTCAGCTCTTGCAGCACCTTGGTCAGCTGCTGCGGCGTGTGCGGGAAGGTCGTCGGCAAGGTGCAGCGATAGACATTCTTCTCAATCTCCTTCTTCAGCTTGCTGAAATAGCCGTCTCCTGCCAGCGAGTCCGGCGCGATCAGCCCGGCAAGGCGGCTGACCGAGTCGGCAATATCGCCGATGATCTCATGCTGCGGGAAATAGACCTCGTCAAAGACAGCACTGAAATAATTGAGATGAATGACATGCACTCCGTCCCTGCGCATGAAGAAAGGCGGCTTCTCCACCACATCATGGCCGACGTTGATGATCACATCCGCCCTGCCGATGGCGCAGTGCAGGTAGTCATGATCAGACAGCGCGGCTGTGCCCAAGCAGCGGGGATGGAACTCATCTGCTGTGCCCTTGCCCATCTGGGTGGAAAAGAAATGAATGCCCGTGCGCTCGATGAACTGCTGGATGGCCGCGCCGGTCTGGCGGCGATTGGCCACCGCAGCAATGAGCAGGAGCGGATTCTTCGCCTGGCTGATGATCGCAGCTACATGGCGCAGGGCCTCGTCCGAAGCCAAAGGCACCGGCAGTTCCGTCACCGGGAAGGGCCGGGCCGCTTCTGAGACCGGCTCCGCCGCGATGTCCTCAGGCAGCTCCAAATGCACAGGCCCGGCCTTCTCCTGCACCGCTGTGCGGAAGGCCTCGCGAGTCAAGGCGGCGATGGAATCCGCACTGACAACCTGCCGGGTCAGCTTGGTGATCGGGGCCATCATTGAGACCACATTGATGATCTGAAAGCGGCCTTGCTTTGAAGTCTTGATCGGCTTCTGGCCGGTGATGAAAAGGCAGGGCATACCGCCGAGATAGGCATACGCCGCGCTGGTGACAAAGTTGGTCGCGCCCGGCCCAAGCGTGGCAAGGCAGACTCCCGGTCTGCCGGTCAAGCGGCCATAGGCTGCGGCCATGAAGCCGGCGGCCTGCTCGTGCCGGGTGAGGATCAGCTTGATGCTGGAAGTCCGCAAGGCTTCCAGGAAGGCAAGGTTCTCCTCGCCGGGTATGCCAAAGATATATTCCACGCCCTCGTTTTCGAGGCAGCGCACTAAGAGTTCAGCACCGTTCATTTTTTGAATGCCTGTCATGACCTTGTTGTGAAGCAGGCCGCAAAGAATTTGCCTGGCCGGTTCAGCTAATGTACCGCATTTGCCCGCTCCAGGGGTAGGGAAAAACTCAATTTCATCTGCCGCAGCGGAAGAAATGCTGCCCGGCAGTGTTCATTCGTTTGAAGCGGATATCCGTCTGATCTGCAACGGCAATCGGAAGCAAGAACATCACCAGGCCTGCTCCGTATCCTGAATCTCTGAGTTTGCCATCGCGACGCATATCAAGTCCAAAAATTTTCTCCGTATGGCGCGGCCCAATCATCACATCATCGCCGCCACTTGACAGCAAATGCGATTCACTGTACACGACAAGTTTGCCGTCCTGCTCCTGCACATCACGCCCAAGCAGCAAGGTCTTTTCATAGCTGATGCAGTCATTTTCAATGAGCTGCGCCCTGACCGCATTTCCTCCTGCTGTCAGTTTCACCAAGCGGACTCGTTTGTGGCTGATTTCGTTCAGCCCAAGAACATCTTTAGAAAAATATCCATTCGGCTCGCCAGAGTTGCTGTATGTTCCCGACAGATTCGATAATTTCGCTTGCGGCAGAAAATCAACGTTGTTGTCTGGTGCTGAATTTATTGCACAGGAACTCAGCAGGAAGAGAAAAGGAAACAGCCGCAGGAAGCTCGTGTTCTTGTTTGGTCGCATGGCAAGAATTTTTCTGAAATTTTCATGGCGCTGCTCCGGGCATTAAAAGTACAAAATTCCAGCGCAGTTGTGAAGACATTTCCCTGCTGCGGAAGATTGCACTGCAAATACGCATTGAATCCAGAAGGATGCCGGATGCAACGTCTCCCCTGTTGCCAACAGCCCTGCCCGGCGGGTATAATCGGACGATTTGACGGCCTCGGCTCCGCAGCCGAAACCTTCTCTGTCTGAAACCACCAGCAATGCACCCGAACGAGCAGCGTGTCACCGGCACAAACTACGATTTAGGCAAGGGCGAAATTTTCCGCATTTTCCGCACCCTTCTGTGCAGCAAAATCATTCCCATAGGCAATCTTGGCGGCGGGGCGCGCTTGAAAGGTCTGCTGGTGCTGCTGGTTTCGCATACCTTCGGGGGCATCATTTTTCCTCTGCTTGTCCGGCATGAAGACAAGCTCCATCGTCTGTATCAGCGGCTGAAAAAACGGTGATGCCGAAACGCAGCCTGCTTGCTGTGGCCGCAGCCCTGCTGGTGTTTGCGGCCCTGTTTTTCGTCTGCCGAAATCTGCTGTTCAGCGCTTCGTTTGTTGAGGCGGAACTTGCGCTTGATCACCCTGACCGGCTGCAAGTTTTCTATTCCGGCAGCCGCAGATTCAGCGAACACGATTCAGTTTTTTCGGCCTTGATCCAACCAAGCGGGCAGCCGCAAACCGTGCGCGTCAAGCTCGGTCTTGCGCCGCTGCGCAAACTCCGTCTTGATTTTGGCGAGCGTCCTGGCCTTGTCCGGCTGCATAAAGTGACCGTAGGCGGCGAATTCACCGCAGCCCGGACGCTTCTGCCGGAGGAAATCTTCCGGCTGTTCCGCAGCGCGGCCCCAGACACTGTGCTTCGTCTGCGCCACGATGCCGTGGAGATCACAACCGGCACCGATCCGCAGATCGTTTGTTCCTCACCGCTGCTCCGCCCGCAGCCGCTGCTGCTCTGGGGAATTCCGCTCCTCTTCGCCCTGCTGACCTGCGCCGCTGTGCAGCAGACGGATTTTGCCAGTCTGCCGCCGTTCGCTGATCTGCGCAGCAAACGACCGTCCACCGGCGAGAACATCAACGCCCTTGACGGCTTGCGCGGCCTTGCCCTGCTGCTGGTCATCGCGGATCACACGTGGGGGACTTTCTCCGGCTTGGGCCGCAGCGGCGTGTGGATATTCATGACCCTGAGCGGCTTTCTGATTGCCCGGCCTTTTGTCCAGCAGCCGGAGCGGGCGGTCTCCTTGTCCTTTCTCAGCCATTTTTTCTTCCGTCGGGCCAAGCGCATTCTGCCGGTTTATTACACCTATGTGGTCTTCATTTTTCTGATGAGCTGCCGCTTCAACGAGGCTCTGCTCCATTTTCTTTTCCTCAAAGGAAACGGCCATCTCTGGGTGGTGCCGCAGGAAATGCTTTTTTATCTCCTCACCCCGCCGGTGATGCTGCTTTGCTGGCTCTGCGTGCGGCTCAGGCCGTGGCTGGTTTTGCCAATGCTGACGCTGCTGGTCATCGCTGCAAACCGTTTTTCGGCCACCGCCTTTCTGCGCGGCTGCATGAACGAGACCGTGCCGCTCTTTTTCGGCGTGTTTCTTGGCGGCGTGCTGGCAGCGTGGCTGCATAAATTTTGGCAGGAACAGGTCAGTTTGGCAGCACGGCAAAAAGCGGAACCTTGGGCGGCAGGTGCCGTCATCGCCATCCTGCTGTTCTTTCTCTGCTGCACCGACGAAAACTTCTGGGGCAGCGGCCACAGGATATTCGCTCAGATTTATTTTCCCTGCTTCGCCGCCGCCGCTGCCCTGCTGATTCTGGCCGCGCTGGCCGCAGGCGCAGCTCCGGCAGTCCGCTTTCTGACCTGGACTCCGCTCCGCGCCCTCAGTCTGGTTTCGTTCAGCATCTATATTTTTCATCCGCTGATCATAGAGTTGCTCCATAAGACCGCAGAACTGAGCTGGGGGCAGCATCTCACCGGCCTGCCGCTTTTTCTCGCCACCCTGCTGTGCAGCTATTTTTTCGCCTGCATCACTTATTCTTTGCTGGAACGGCCCTTTCTTCGTTCCGCCTGAGCCACGCCTATGCAGATTGCCCGCTTTTTGCCTGAGTTCCGCGCCGCCCAGCCCTTGCACGGCCTGACCATTGCTGCGTCGCCGGAAGAGCAGGCCGCCGCTGGAAAACCGTGGCTGGCCGTC
The DNA here is from genome assembly GCF_048287415.1 of Candidatus Electronema sp. JM. NCBI lineage: Bacteria > Pseudomonadati > Thermodesulfobacteriota > Desulfobulbia > Desulfobulbales > Desulfobulbaceae > Candidatus Electronema > Candidatus Electronema sp. JM. The sequence goes on along the minus strand of NZ_JBLWEN010000001.1, from coordinate 35,219 downwards.
CTCATCCTGACCATCGTGTTTTCCGCCGCCTATTATTTCCTGCTCTACAACAAGGCCTTAGTTGAGCTGGAGCTGGAAACCGACACCCGCACCGTGCTCAAGCTCTATTGGCCGAACCAGCATGGTCAGTACAGCGAAAAGCTGATGGCGCAGACGACGATCAAGCCCGGCGTGACGAAATATGCTGTCTGGACAACAGACATTTCCCAGCTTGAGCACATGCGGTTTGATCCCAGCGAAAAACCGGCGAATATCACCATCCGGCGGATTGCCTTCCAGCAGCGCGGCTTTCCGCTCTGGCAGCTGCGCAATTCCGTTGATTTTGTCGCCAATCTCCGGCCTGTTGCCGGGGTTGACTCCATGACCATGCTGCCGGAAGGCGGGGTCAAACTGCTGCTCAACAGCAAAGATTCGCAGACTGAGCTGGCCATTCCGCGCATGGAACGGCAGATTGCTTGGCCAGAGGAAATCGGGCATGGCATGGCCGCCTTGCTGCTGGCCCTGCTCTGCATCCAGTCATGCCGCGCACTCTCCCGGCGGCTGGATTTCATCCCGTTGCTCGGCGTGTTCGCGTTTGCCCTGATTGTGGTCATGGCCTCAATCAGCGCGTACAACACCCACCCCGATGAGTACGTGCATATCGCCGCTGCCGAATACCACAAAACGCATCTTCTGCCGCCGAAAGTCGGCGATCCGGCGGCTGCGGGCACGTACAGTCTCTACGGGGTGTCCCGGCTGCATTCCGGTGAAATTTATTATCTGCTGGCCGGAAAATTTCTCCAGATCCTTGATCCCCTGCAATTGCCGACATACACGGCCCAGCGCTGCTTCAATGTGCTGCTTTTTTTCGGCCTGCTTCTTTTCGCCGCAGGCCGGGCGCAGTTCCGCCCTTTTTTCCTGCCGCTGCTGATTTCGCCGCAAATCTGGTATATTTTCAGCTACTGCAACTCAGATGCCTTTGCCGCTGTGATCGGTCTGATTGCCGCATGGCAGCTCGCAGCGGAAAATTCGGCCTTCAACCGCCTGCTGCGGGACGAGCCAGATCAGCGCGGCTGGCTGGCAGCACTCTGTCTCGCCCTGCTCTTCGCCCTGCTGCTGCTGGAAAAAAAGAATTTTTATTTCCTTTACCTGTTCTTTCTCGGCTATTTTTTCTGGCGGCATCTGCTTGCGCCGCCAACGTGGAATAAACGGACGCTGGCCCGTTTCATCACGATCATCCTCTGCGGCGGAATGCTCTTTGCTGCCGTCAAAATCACCGATGCTTGGGTCAACGATTTCAAAAAAGACGAGCTGGTGCTGGCCGCCCGCGAGCAATACGCGGAGCCGATCTATAAGCCCAGCACCCCGATTGAGAAGAAGCATATTTATCTTCAGATGCGGGATAAGGGGCGCACGTTGCGGCAAATGCTGGAGCTGGACCGCTGGGGTGAAAAATCCTTCCGCACCGCTTTCGGCGTGTACGGTTACACCCAGTATTCCGCACCGTTTTCCTATTATGAATATGTGCGGATTGTCGGCCTGTTGCTCCTCCTCACGCTCGTGGTTTCCGTGTGCTGGCGGGGCGGCCTGCCCGGCTTGAGCCTGCTCACCCTCGCCGCAGGCGGAGCTGGCCTGCTGCTGGCTGCGTTGATCTGGCACGCTTGGACTGTGGATTTCCAAGCCCAAGGCCGCTATCTCCTGCCGCTGGTGCCCATGCTGGCCATGCTTTCGTATCACTGCCAGCGGCTGGTGCTCAAGCCGGTCTTTTACGGATTGTTCTTTATTCTTTTCCTGCTGTCAGTGTATAATTTTGTTTTTGTCGGGCTGTATGAAATCGGCAAAGCGGGTCTGTAACCGCTGTCAGCCATTCTTCTCAGGTGAAATCATGCTGTCACAATTTGTCCTTGTTCGGCTGCTTGCCGTGGCCGCTGTTCTGTCCGCCGTCCCTTCATTCGGCGCGGTGCGGAAGGAGCTGGCTTGGTCGCAGTCAGACGGTCTCCGCGACGAAATTTATGCCAGCTCCTTCCGCAATGGCGCATGGAGCGACCCCGTGAAACTCACGGACGACAATGCCAACAAGCTGCATCCTGCGCTGGCTGTCGGCCCGGACGGCAGCCGCTGGGTCTTTTGGTCAGCAGTTGCCCCGGACAGCATTTCCATCGGCTACACTATGGCTGCCAAAGATGGCGCATGGTCGCAGCCGTCAGTGATGGATACCAAAGGCAGCTCGGCCATAACCCCGTCTGCCCTGATTGACAGCAGTGGCACGCTCTGGCTGGTTTGGGCAGGCAATGACGGCGGCCAAGATGAAATTTATTGCCGCCGCTGGGTCGGTTCGGCGTGGCAGGAGCCGGAGTTGGTCAATAAGGCCAACGAGGTGCCGGATATCAAACCAATAATCTCGCAAAATGCGCAAGGACAGATTGAAGTCCGCTGGCAGGGATTCCGCAGCGGCAAATATGTGCCGTTAGTTGCAGTGTATGCCAAAGACCACTGGTCGGCGGAGCAGCAAACTGAAGCAGTGGACAATGCGGCTCAAGTGCAGAAGGAACGGCAGGAACTGCCTGAATTTGTTCCGGCGGCCAGCCAATACTCGCTGAAAACGTTCTGAGATCATGAAAATATACACTGCGGTCTGCGCTGCCCTGCTGTGCTGCGCCGGGACAGCCGCCTCGGTCTCAGCTGACACTGTGGTCTGTTTCGGCGACTCAATCACCGCTGGCTATCAGGCGACCGGCTATCCGGTCTATCTGCAATCCATGCAGAGTTCCTCCACCATCATCAATGAAGGCGTGGGCGGCGAAGACACCTGGCACGGCGTGTCCCGTTTCACCGAGGTGCTGGCGGCGCGGAAACCGAACTATGTGGTGATCATGGAAGGGGCCAATGATGTGGTTGAAGGGCTTTCGCCGTCCAGCACCAGCTACAATTTGGCCAACATGGCCCAGCAGGCGCGGGATGCAGGCGCAGTGCCGATTATGTCCACCATCACGCCCAATTCAAGGCCAGGTTATACACCGGAAAATTACAACCCCGGCATCATTCAGGCCGCAGCCAGCGGCGGCTTCACGCTGGTGGACACCTACAGCCGGGTAGTCAATGACTGGAGCCGGATAAATGTTGACGGCCTGCATCCGACAGATGCCGGTTCACAGATGATTGCCGAAGGATTCTCTCAGGCTCTCTCAAGCGTGCGGAGCAGTCCTGCGGCGAGCAGCAGTTCTGCCAGCGCCACCACAGAGTCCTCGTCCTCCTCAAGCACGACGACACCAAGCGCCAGCACCACCACGACCACAACAGCATCGTCCAGCGGCGGCGGGAGCAAAAGTGGCTGTTTTATCGCCACCGCCGCTTACGGCTCTGCGCTCCAGCCGCAGGTAATCCTCCTCAAAAAGTTTCGCGACCTGCGTTTGCTGACCAATGCGCCCGGACAGGCTTTTGTTGAATTTTATTACAAACATTCTCCGCCAATTGCGGCGTTCATCACCCGGCACGAGCCTGCCCGGCTGGCGGTGCGGCTCGCGCTGCTGCCGCTGCTCGCCGCTGCATGGCTTTTGGTTGAAGCTGCTCTGTGGCAGCAGGCTGTGCTGGCCGCCGCAGGATTGCTGCTGACGATTGCGGTCTGGCAGCGGAACAAGGCTCGTCATCGGCTCATCTGAGCCAAGGAGACGCTATGGGACTTTTTGACACATTGCAGCTGAACGGCAATCCCACCGCAGTGGATTGGGAGATGACCCCGGAATACACCTTCGGCACTTTTGAAAGCTGGGGTGGAAAAGAGCGGATCCGCAGCAGCAAGGAGCGGATTTACTACTTTTTTATTGATGCTTGGGGCAAAGAGCCGAAGCTCTGTCTGATGGAGCGCGGCATCAAATATGCCCGTGTGGTGGCGGAGATTCTTGCGCCGCCGGAGCTGCTGCGCCGCTGTGTCGAACGGCAGGGCAGGACAGCCTATTTCGAGCGTACCTTGGCCATTGACGAAGAGCTGAAGCAGTGGCTGATCGCCAACGTGATGAGCAGCGAGGACAATTCCAAGGTGCTGCCGGTGGCCAGCGAGGATCGCAGCGACCGGCTGGGGCCTGCGGGCCTGCCCGGAATGAATGCGCCCCTGCCTGCCGGACTGAAGCCTGTCGCGCTGCCAGACAGCTCGGCGGAGCTGACTGAAGACGAGGCGGACGCGATGATCCGCCAGTTGAACCTGCTTGATCACGAGCGCAACCCGGCGGGCCAGCACCGCGCCTATTTGGTGGACAATGGCGATGGGCTGACTGTGACCGACAAAGTTTCTGGGCTGATCTGGCAGCGCGGCGGTATAGACATCATGAGCAACCGGATGCTGCGCAAGGCGATTGAGGAGCTGAACCGCGAAGGTTTTGCCGGGCAGCAGGATTGGCGGCTGCCGACCTTGGCCGAGGCGCTTTCGCTGATGCAGCCAGAGCTGAATGCCAAGATGCAATATCTCCATCCGGCCTTTTCCTCGGATCAACCCTTTATTTTTGTGGATGCCGTGCGGAAGCCCGGCGGGCAGTGGTTCGTTGACTTCAAGCAGGGACGGGCGTATTGGGCATCAGCGACCATCCCCGGCGGCTTTGGCCGTCTGTGCCGCAAGGCGTGAACGGGAGAGTTACGCAGTTGAAAAATGAAATTTAACTATTACAAATAGTTATTTTCAGTGTGCAAATCGCCAGTTGAACGAAATCAACGAATTATAAATTCAACCGCGTAATGCCTGTAGTGTTGCAACGTTCTGTTGTGTCATCCCGGCGACAGATAGTTGAAGCCATTTGTTTTTTTAATAAAGATTGAGGTATCTCAATAGAGAATGTAAAAAATATGCTATTTGAGCATAAATCAAGAATTACCTATATAGCAGCTACGCGCAAATCGGCCATCGGCCCGAATGCGCATCATATATGTAACATATTAAATTTAAACGTTTAAAACGTTCAACAAAAGAGGCTTTTCGGTATCCGTTCGACCCGTAACTGCTATATGGTGGCAACAAAATGAATCCAATAAAAAGAATTACATTTGTAATACCTTGCTATAACGAATTCAAGGTTATAAACGAACTATATAGAAGGATTAAAAAAATCACTGAAGAGTTGTGTGATTATGAGTTCGAGCTGATATTTATTAATGATGGCAGCTCAGATGGAACGACAGAGTTGCTCAATTTGCTCGCAGAACAGGACAGTTCAGTTAAAGTACTGCATTTTGCAAAAAATTTCGGGCATCAAATTGCTATAACCGCAGGAATAGATTACGCATCAGGAGATGTAATTGTAACTATAGATGCAGATTTACAAGATCCTCCTGAACTTGTAAAAGATATGCTTTTGAAAATTCAAGAGGGATATCAGGTTGTACATGCTCAACGAAGAAGTCGTCTTGGTGAAACCAAATTTAAATTAATTACCGCATGGTTGTTTTATCAAATTATGCATAAATTCTTAGCGAAGGATTTAGTTAAGAATTGTGGAGATTTTCGTGCATTTACGCGTTCTGTAGCAAAAGCTGCACAAAGCTTTCGTGAGCCGCATCGTTTTATGCGAGGAATATTTGCTGTTATAGGGTTTCGGCAATGCGTTATTCAGTATGACCGTGATGCGCGTTATGCTGGAAAAACTAAATATTCTTTGAATAGCATGATCAGATTAGCAAGTAATGCTATTTTAAGCTTCTCATCCGCTCCTATAAAAGCAATTAATTGGTTATCATTCACGTTATGGGGTATTAGTTTCTTTTATTTAATAAAATCCCTAATCAATCATTTTGTTTTTCATGAAACAGTCCAAGGTTGGACTTCTATTGTTATCTTGTTATTTTTCTTCTCTGGCTTAAATATTTTCATTCTTAGTGTCATAGGTTCTTATATAGGGAGAATATTTGAACAAGGAAAAAGGAGACCATTATATTGGCTTTATAGTATGAAAAATGTAAATGTTGAAGATATAAAAGAGAGTCATATAGATGTAGATGAAATGAAAGTATCTAATAATATTATTAGATACTAGTTTTATTTCTTCCAAAAAAGGAAGAATGGTATGAACAGACAAGACAATAACAGGACGGTCATTGTTGATCTATACATTGTATATTTTCACGAAATTTTTTCAAGATTATTTTCTTGAAAAAGAAAGTTCTGTTTAATTTTTTTTAAAAAAATAACTATCCACACACCACTTTCAACATTTGCAGCAATGTTAAGTTTTACTGTTTTTAGAAATTATAATTGGGCACCATATGCATTTAATGGTTTTTTAATTTAATTATTATTAACACCAGCTTTTATTATAAGCAGCATAGCTGATGCTAAAAAATCGAAAAGAAAAAATCGCTAAAAAACAGACAGCCGCTTTAGCCAAAAAAATTAACATTTTCCCTGCGATGACCTCACAGCCGAAAAGAACTCCTGCTTCTTTTTTTTCAAAAAAATCATCTGAATCGTCTGAGGAGGCAGAGGGCGACGGCCTGCTTTGGGGCATCAACACTGTGGCGGAGGCGTTGCGCAGCAATCCTCGCAGCCTGAGCGAAATTCTGCTTGAAAAGGGCAAGGCCGGAGCGCGGCTGCAAGAGCTTATTGATGCAGCCCGTGCCGCTGAAGTCCGAATCCGCTTTGTTGAGGCGGACAAGCTGCATCTGCCGCCCGGCTGCAAGCACCAAGGAGTCGTGGCTCGGCAGACCGAAGCCCAGTTGCTGCCGCTGGCCGAGCTGCTGGCGGCAGAGCCAGCCCGCATCCTCCTGCTCGACTCCATTCAAGATCCGCGTAATCTTGGTTCCATTCTCCGTTCTGCGCTGGCGGCTGGCTTCAGCTCCATTGTGCTCACCAGTGAACGCAGCGCACCGCTGACCGGCACAGTCGCCCGCACCTCTGCCGGTGCAGTCGCGCATCTACGTATCAGCCGGGTAGTCAACCTCGCCGATGCCCTCCGGCAGCTTAAAGAACAGGGCTTCTGGATTTACGGAGCAGTGGCCGAAGCGCAGGCGCAGTCCGTCTATCAAACCGACTTCAGCGGCAAAATCGGCATAGTCATTGGCAGCGAGGGCAAGGGCATCCGTCCGCTGGTGAAAAAGCACTGCGATCATCTTGTCACCATCCCCATGCCGGGCGGATTCAACTCGCTCAACGCCTCCGTGGCGGCGGCATTAGTCATGTTTGAGGCGGTGCGGCAGAATCTGAGCGCAGCCCAAGCCGCCGTTTAAAAAAAATCTGTCCGCCGCCGCCAAGCGGGCAGAAATGCTCCTTCCTTGGGGCACGCCTCTTGTTTTCTTTCCCCTGTCATGAAAAAGCTCATCCTGCTCCTTGTCCTGCTGCTGGCCGGAGGTTCAGGGGCTGTGCTGTATTTCCGCCACGTCGCACCGATGTCCGGGAGCGAGTATTACGCCGACTATCTGCCTGCCGACACATTGGCTGCCGTCACTTTGCTTGATCTGCAAGGCATGACTGCTGCGTTCCCGGAGTCCGCCCTTGGCAGCTTCTTTGCTAAACCAACGGTCAGGGAGATTCTGGCGGAACAGGGGGCATCGGAAGATGCCATAATTAAGTATGAGGAATTTGCTGACGGAGCCGCTGATCTGCTGACCAACCCGGCCATTGAGCAGCTCTTTGGCGATGACATAACTTTCGCGCTCCTCGCCCCGGACATCGCTCGCCTGAACACTGCGCCGGAAGCGGAGCTGAAACGAATGCTGCTCGCCTTCGGCTCTTCGGCGGCGGCGGAGTCTGCCGCCATGCTGGCCCGTCTCACTTTAAGCGGTTTCAGCACGGAGACCGTCAACGGCTTGGAGCTGACCCGCATTCGACTGGATAATAACGAATATCTCTACGGTCATGCTCAAGACGGCGTGATCATTCTTTCGTACAGCCCAGACACCATTACGACCGCGCTCCGGCAGAAAGCGGCGGGCGGCGGACTGAATGCTCTGCCTGCATTTCAGGCGGCAAAAAAATTCTGGACTGAACGTGCCGCCGCGGCGAGCTGTTATGTAAAATTTTACACCAATCCTGAGAAAATCAGCAAGGTTGCTGCTGCCAGCCGTCAGCCTGAATTCGGCACGGCAGCGGCGTTGTTGCGCGGCGTTCAGATCTGGAGCGGCGTAGCAGCAGTTGCGCAAGGCGATGTGCAGATTATTAGCCGGGCAAGCTATGATCTGACTGGTCGCGGCCAGAGACAGCCGCCGCGCCAGAACAACATGGCACTGCATTTGCTGAACGAGAAAACTTTGCTGTATGGCTGGGTTGCTGATCTGAACAACGAGTTGTTCGCCGCTGCCGGGCCGAAGCAATATCAAATGATGGACGCGGCAGTGCAGGAGCAGCTTGGTCTTTCCTTGCAAGAATTGCTGGCAGCACTTGGGCCGCAGGCTGGACTGACGATGGGCGAAGTGACCAGCATTGGTCTTTTTCCCTTGCCCAGATTGAACCTTTTCGCTCAAATCCGCGAGCCTGAGTCTGCGCGCCGACTGGCGGCCCGTCTGCGGCAAAAAATGGCCGAGCGCGGTTTTTCTGAAAAAACCAAGGAAGCAGGCGGAAATTCCATCACATATTGGCCGCTGCTTCCCCCAGAGGCCGCTCATCCTGCCCTTGCTCTGACCGATCAAATGCTGTATTTTGCCAACGGTGAGGCTGCACTGCAAAGCGTCATGACCGAAGAGGGCAGGGGACTGCCGCAGTTTTGGCGCGAGCTGTTCGGCCCGGAACTGGCAGCTCAATTCAGCGCGGCCAATTCCTTGGCCTTGGTCGTCCGTCCTGCTTTGCTGGCTGCGGCGGCGCAGAAAACAACGAACTGGGCGGCAACGGTTTTACCTCCAACCGGCCTGCTGGCGGCGGAAAAGTTGCGGGCGGCAGTGCTCAACTTGCTGCGTTCACTCAATTTTACCGCAGTCTGGAGCCGTGTCGAAGCAGATCATGCAGATTGGGTTCTGGTTTTGCGGCGGAACGCGGTATAATACACCTGATAGGAATATTTCTCAGAGGCAGCCTGCTGCCGCTTGACAGACCTTCCTCCTGCCGATATTACATCCAATGGAGGAGCTTACAACGCATCTTGTCGGACGGAGATCATGACAGCATCCAAATATCGTTATCACATTCTTTTCCTCAATGTGCTGGCGGCCTGCATTCTCGCGATTCAGGTTCCTCCTGCGGCGGCAGTGTCAGTTCTCAAAGGCGGCAAAAAGCATCCGCAGGCAGCAGTGCAAAAAAAACAGCCTGCCGCTTCCTTCAAAGCGGTGCAGAAACAAGCCGGGGTGCAGCAAAAACGGCAGCAGCGGCGGACGGTCAGAAAAAGCAATGCCGGGCGGATGTGCAGAACGGCTCCGGTCGCCCGCAGCTTCCGAGACAGCATCAGAGCCGCGATCAGCCAAGCTGAGGCGCGTTTCGCCGCTCCTGCCGATGATTCTGGCCTGCCAATCACCTCCAAAAGCGTGATGATTCTTGATGCCCGCACTGGTGAGCCAATTTTCAGCAAAGAAGCCGACAATCCCCGTCAGCCTGCGTCAACCATCAAAGTGCTGACCGGGCTGATCGCCCTGAAGCGGTTGGAAGAAAATGAACAAGTTCGGGTCAGCTCTCATGCCGAATCCATGCCCCGCTCCAAGGTGTATCTGAATTCCGGCCAGCAGTACAAAGCGGACGATCTGATCAACGCCGTGCTGCTGGAATCAGCCAATGATGCCAGCGTTGCATTGGCTGAAAAAATCGCGGGCAGCGAATCCTCATTCGCCAATTTGATGACCCTGCACGCCCGGCTCTGGGGCGCGGAGAACACTATCTGCCGCACCGCATCTGGACTGACCGCCGACGGCCAGCAGACCACCGCCCGCGATCTGGCCCAAATTTTCCGCCACGCCATGCAGGACCGCAATTTTGCTGAACGGATGCGGATGGTCAAAACCATCACATCATATGGCAAGCTTCTGAAAAATCACAACAAGGCTCTTTGGCAGATGGACGGGGCGATGGGCGGCAAAACCGGCTACACCAGCACAGCGCGGCAGACCTATGTCGGTCAGTTCCGGCGCGGCGAAGATGTTTTGGTGGTCGCCATCATGGGCAGCTCCACGATGTGGAACGACATCCGGCGGCTGGTTGACTACGGCTTTCAGAAGAAGGAGCAGCTCCGGCTGGCCCAGCTTGGCAAAAGCGGCGGCGCGGCAGTCAGGTAGAGAAAAAAGGTCAAATCAATTGGGTTACGGGGCAGACGACTGCATGTCTGCCCTTTGTTTTTTTGCCGCACAAGCGGGATGGGGCCGCTGTCCTGCCTGCTGGCAGGTTTTCCCTTGCATCTTCCATTGTTCCGGGTAAACTCTTGCTGTCGTGCCGGAATGGCCAGCGCAGGCCGGAACAGCAGGCTTGAACCGTCGAACAACAAGATATCTCCGCGAGAAAAAAATGGATTACCGGGACACCCTGAACCTGCCCAAGACCGGGTTCAATATGAAGGCCAGCCTGACTCAGAAGGAGCCGCAGTATCTGGAACGCTGGGACAAGGAGAAGCTGTACGAGAAGCTCCAGCAGGCTGCGGCGGACCGTCCCTTGTTCATTCTGCATGATGGCCCGCCCTACGCCAACGGCAACATCCATCTTGGCACGGCCTTCAACAAGGTGCTCAAGGACATCATCCTCAAATCGCGGCGGATGGCCGGGTTCAACGCGCCCTATGTGCCGGGCTGGGACTGCCACGGCCTGCCGATTGAGCACAACGTGGACAAGGAGCTGGGCGAGCGCAAGGAGGTGATCTCCACACTGGAGAAGCGCGGGGCCTGCCGCAAATACGCCGAGCAGTGGATCGCCGCTCAGAAGGCGCAGTTCCGGCGGCTGGGCGTGCTTGGCGACTGGGACAATCCCTATCTGACCATGAGCTACGGCTACGAGGCCGCGATTGCCCGCGAATTCAACCGCTTCCTGCTCAACGGCGGCATAATTCGCTCGAAGAAGCCGGTTTATTGGTGCTCGACCTGCCGCACCGCGCTGGCGGAAGCGGAGGTCGAGTATTACAACCACAGCTCGCCGTCCATTTACGTCAAATTTCCATTTGCGGACGACCTGAGCGAGATCATTCCTGAGCTGGCTGGGCAGGAGGGCAAAATCTCTGTCCTGATCTGGACGACCACACCGTGGACGCTGCCCGCCAACATGGCCGTGGCCTTCCACCCGGATTTTGTTTATGCGGCGGTGGCGGTGCGCGATGAAATCTGGATCCTCGCCAAAGACTTGGTGGAGAAATGCTTCACCGAATTCGGCATTGCTGACTACAGCGTGCTCTGCACCTTCTCCGCCAAAGGCTTGGAGGGCAAAAAATGCCGCCATCCTTTCTTCGAGCGCGATTCGCTGATCGTTCTGGCCGATTACGTCACTGCTGATTCCGGCACTGGCTGCGTCCACACTGCGCCTGGCCACGGCACCGACGACTACCTCACCGGCCTGCGTTATGGCTTGGAGGTGCTCTCGCCCCTAGATGATGCAGGTCAGTACACGGCCGAGGCCGGGAAATACGCAGGCCGCCGCATCCCGATGGTTAACCGGGAGATCAATGACGACATGGCCGCCGCCGGGGTTTTGGTCAAAGAGAGCGAAATTGACCATTCCTACCCGCACTGCTGGCGCTGCAAGAAGCCGGTCATCTACCGGGCCACCAAGCAGTGGTTCATCTCGATGGAACAGAACGGACTGCGCGAGAAGGCGTTAGCGGCGATCAAAGCGGTGCAATGGACACCGGCCTGGGGCGAGCAGCGCATTCAGGGTATGGTGGAAGGACGGCCTGACTGGTGCCTGTCACGCCAGCGTTCTTGGGGTGTGCCGCTGACCGTGCTCACCTGCGCCAGCTGCGGCGAGATTCTGAAAAACGCCGAGGTCTGCGCCAAAATTGAGGAGCTGTTCGAGCAGGAAGGCGCGGATGCCTGGTTCCAGCACGAGGCGGCGGATTTTGTCCCTGCCGGGGTGCAGTGCGCCTGCGGCTGCGCCAAGTTCGAGAAAGAGCACGACATTCTCGATGTCTGGTTCGATTCCGGCGTGAGCCACGCGGCGGTTCTGGAGGCGCGGGCGGAACTGCGCTCGCCTGCGGATTTGTACCTCGAAGGCAGCGACCAGCATCGCGGCTGGTTCCAGTCCTCGCTGCTGACTTCGGTCGGCACCCGTGAGCGTGCGCCGTTCAAGGGCGTGCTGACCCACGGCTTTGTTGTGGACGGCAAGGGCAAGAAGATGTCCAAGTCGCTGGGCAATGTCATTCTGCCGCAGGAGATGATTGATAAATTCGGAGCGGAGATACTCCGCCTCTGGGTGGCCTGCGAGGATTATCGCGATGATGTCAAAGTTTCTGAGGAAATCCTCCGCCATGTCGCTGATGCCTACCGCAAGATTCGCAACACCGTCCGCTTTCTCCTCTCCAACCTCAGCGATTTCGATCCGGCCAAGGACAGCGTCGGGCCGGAGCAGCTGCGCGAGCTGGACCGCTGGGCCTTGGCCCGCTACGCCGAACTGGTGCGCCGGACGGAAAAGGCGTATGAGAGCTACGAATTCCATTCCATCTACCACAACCTGATCAACTTCTGCGGCATCACCATTTCCAGCCTCTACGCGGACATCCTCAAAGACCGGCTCTACTGCTCCGGCACGAACGCGCCGGGCCGCCGAGCAGCGCAGACCGTGCTGCACCGGATTTTGGACGGCCTGCTCCGCCTGATGGCCCCGATACTCAGCGTCACCGCCGCCGAGGCGTGGGAACATCTGCACGGCTTGGACGAGAACTCACCGATTGAAGACTCGGTCTTTTTTGCTGATTTCCCCAAGGCGGACGACATCGCTCCTGATGCCGATTTAGATGCCCGCTGGAGCCGTCTGCTCAATTTGCGCGGCGAAATCACCAAGGTGCTGGAGGCCGCCCGCCGCGACAAAACAATCGGTCTGTCTTTGGATGCTGAAGTGCTGCTCTGCGCGGAAGGCGAGCTGGCCGCATTCCTTGTCGGCAAAGAGGAGCTGCTGCGCGAGCTGTGCATCGTCTCCAGCCTGAAGATAAGCGGGGAGGCAGGAGCCACCTTCGTTGCTTCAGAAGAAATCACCGGGCTGAAGATCGCGGTGCGGCCCGCGCCGGGCGGCAAATGTGAACGCTGCTGGATGATTTCCCCCAGCGTCGGCCAGGACAGCGAGCATCCGGCCCTGTGCAGCCGCTGCGCCGCCGTTGTCCCCAATATGGCAGGCTGATCATGCTTCGTTTTCTACTTATCATGGGGCTGATCATCGTCAGCGATCAGCTCACAAAAATGTGGGTGCTGGACAGCTTCACCTCGCATAACTTGCCGGTCATCCCTGGCTTTTTCAATCTTGTGCTGGTGCGCAACACCGGCGCGGCCTTCGGAATGCTCTCGAATCTGCCTCCGTTCTGGCGGCAGCTTTTTTTCATCAGCATCGCCGTGACCGCGCTGATCGTGATGGTGTTCATGCAGCGCAGGATGGGCCAAGAAAATCCACTGTATGCGGTCAGTTTTGGCCTGATCAGCGGCGGCGCAATCGGCAACGTGATTGACCGGCTGCGCTGGGGTTCTGTGGTGGATTTTCTTGATTTTCATATCGGCAGCTGGCATTGGCCCGCGTTCAATGTCGCCGATTCCGGCATCACGGTTGGCGTGGGATTATTTCTCTTGACCCAGTTTTGGCAAGAACGCGACAACAAGCCGGAACCATGAAAAAATGGGCCGCGCTGCTGGCAGCAGGCACAGGATGTCTGCTCGCTGGCTGCACCTCATTCATGCCTTATGATGAGCAGCAGCCGGAAGAATATCAACGCTACTGGCGCGATCAGGGCAATATCAAGCGCAGCATCCTCTATTCCTTCACTGATGAAGCCAAAAAAGAGCGGGAAGATCGTCGCGGCGGAGAAAAACCTGCGCCCTGATTGTCTTTTCAAGACAATCATACGATGAATCTTGCCAGCCAGCCCCTGTTTGATGAGCTGAAAGACAGCAAAAATATTTTTATCGCAGGAGCAGGCGGCGGCTTTGACGTATTCAGTGGCCTGCCTGTCTATTTTTCCCTCCGTAAGCACGGCAAGAAAGTATTTCTTGCCAATCTCTCCTTTTCTAATCTCTCGGAAGCAACTGGTGTGCAGCTCACCTCGTCAGCGTTGCTCGTCAATGCTGATTCGCGCATCGGTGATGAATCTGATTTTGGCATACCGCAAGAGGATATGGTCAGCATTGCTGCGGTCAACGCACTTGCTATTGAAAAAATCCTTCTCCTTTCTTTGCACAGGCAGATTATGAGATTGGAGAAATTATCTGTAAATTCCGCCCTGATATTGTACTGCTGAGAACTTATTGGCATCAATCACTGATTGATGTCTGCCGCTGAGAAAAAATGATCAAGCATCCGCGCATCAACAAAGTTGTCCTGCTGTTCATGGTTGTGCTGATTTCAGCCCTGTTTTTGCTCATGATCAGGCAGTTTCTCATGCCGATTTTCTTGGCCGGGCTGTTTTCCGCCATGTCCGCTCCGCTGCACCGGCGGCTGGCCAACCGGCTGCAAGGCCGGGAAAATTTGGCCTCCGCGCTGGTGGTGGCCGGAGTCTTCTGCCTGATTCTGGTGCCGCTGGCCTTTCTGATCGGACTGGTGGTCAGTCAAGCCGTGCATGTCGGCCAATCCGTGACCCCGTGGGTGCAGTCCTTTGTCAAAGAACCCGGCCTCCTCAGCGGCTATGCGGAAAAAATTCCTTATTACGAGCAAATATTGCCCTACAGGGACATGATCCTCGCCAAGGCAGGCGAGCTGGTGGGCAGCATCTCCGGCCTGCTGATCAACTCGCTTTCCTCTATCACCAAGATGACCGTGAACGCCCTGTTCAGCGCGGTGATCATGCTATATGTGATGTTTTATTTTCTGACTGAAGGCGGCGGGCTGCTCCGAAAAATCCTGTATTACCTGCCGCTGGATCATGAAGACGAGCAAAAGCTGCTCCTCCGCTTCACTTCGGTGGCTGGGGCGACGATGAAATCAACCCTGATCATCGGCATCCTGCAAGGCGGGCTGTGCGGACTGGCTTTTCTTTTCGCCGGAATACCAGGCGCGGCGTTCTGGGGCACGGTGATGGCGATGTTGTCCATCATTCCGGCGGTTGGCGCGGCCTTGGTTTGGATTCCGGCAATGATTATACTCGGCGTGAAAGGCGATTTTTCCGGGGTGATTATCTTGGCGGTAATCTGCGGCGCAGTGGCGGGCAACTTGGACAATCTGCTCCGCCCTCGATTGGTGGGCAAGGACACCGAGATGCACGACCTCTTTGTGCTTTTCGGCACCCTTGGCGGTATTGCGCTTTTCGGCGTGCTCGGCATCATCATTGGCCCGATCATCGCCGCCCTGTTCATCACCATTTGGGAGATTTACGGTGATGCCTTCAAGGAATATCTGCCGGAAGTCGGCGAGCTGCGGATGCAAAACGATGGCGGTTCAAGGGCGGACAAAACGCTGAAGCCTGAGCAACGTCAGGCTTCAGGCGGGACAGCGGTTACTTCTTCTCCGGCAGGAACAGCACCTCAGCCGCCTTGTCCGGCTGAAGATATTTCGCCGCCAGCGCACTGAGTTCCTCCGCTTTGACAGCAGCAAAATCGGACTGAATGGTCAGCGGCCATTCCAGCCGTTCCGGGTGCTGCAAGGAACCAATCAGCACATTGTCCAGCCAGTAATCGTTAGTGCGGATCCTGTCGCGGATTGAGGTCAGCGATGGCTCCAAGGCCCGTTTCAGCTCTTCGTCCGTCACCTTGCCTGCGGCCAAATCCGCCCCGGCCTGCTTCAGCTTTGCCGCCAGCCGATCAGCTTGGCCTGGCTCGGCCATCACCACGCTGCGCAGCACCCCATAGCCGGGATCCACTTCGCTGGACTGATTATACACGTAGGGTGAATAGGCCGCTCCCAGCTCCTCGCGAATTTGCTTGCGCAGCCGGTCGTTGAGCACTGCCGCCAGCACATTCAGCCGCCGGGTGCGGGTGATGTTCCAGAAATCATCCGTAGGCCAGGCCACAGCCACCAAGGCTTTGTTGGTGGCCGTCACTACTTTTTCCGCCAGTTTTTTGCCGGACGGAAAAATAATTTTTTCGTCCGCCCCTTGCTGCCCGCCTTTGCGCTCCTCGCCGAAATATTTGCTGACGAGCCGCAGCACCTGCTCTTTGTCGAAATCGCCAACCACCGAAATTTCCAGCGGCTCGTCTTTGAACGCGGGCCGCAGCCACCCCTCCAAATCCGCCAAGGTCAGGGTTTTCACCATATCCCACGGCGCAAGGCCGTAGCGGAGATTGCCGCCCGCCAAAAACGACTCGCCCTTGAATTCCATCGCGCCTTCAACGCTGCTCTGCGCTTGGGCGTAAAACTGCTCGGCCTGCCGCCGCACCCGCTCAAAGGCATCGGCCCGGAACGCAGGATCATGCAGCCGGGTATGAAGCAGCTGAAAGAGCAGCTCGGTCTCGCTGCTCAGGCCTTTGCCTCTGAACTGAAAGCTGTTCTCGTCAATCGAAAAATTCACCTTGCTGGAATACGGGGCAAGGGCGGTGTTGAGCTGCTCTTGATCCAACTTGCCAACTCCGCTTTCCGGGATGAAAAACTGGGCAAGGACATTTAAACCGGGCTTGGGCTGCACAAGCGACCCTTTGCCGAACACGACAACGGCCTGCACCTCATTCGGTTCAAAATCGGTCTTTTTCAGATTGAGAATCAAGCCGTTGCTGAACACATAGCGTTCTGCGCCGATTTTCTCATAGGCGGTATGCTGCGCCACTTTCGCTTCAGGGGCAGGCGGCGGCAGATATGGAAAGTCCACTGCCTGCTCCTGCTCCCACGGCTTGAGTTCCGCCGCCTCAGCCGCCTGCCACGCAGCAAGAATCTGCGCTTCCGGCGTGCCGTTTTTGTCAGACAGCAGCTCCGCTGTGCCAGACACTTTGACTAAACGCCGTTCATGCCAAAGACTGCGGAATACCTCGCTGAGTTCGGCAGCGGTCAGTTTTTCCACCATCGGCCCATACAGCTCCAATTCTTGGGCAGGCGAAAGCACAACTTCCTGACTGTTCAAGTCGCTGATCAGCACTGCGGCAATATCATCGCTTTTTCGGCTGGCCGCCGCCTGCACCTGCTCTTTCAACATGCTCAACAGTTTGCTCCGCACCCGCTTCATTTCCTCTTCAGGAAAACCAGCAGTCAGAGCCTGCCGCAGGGTGCTGTTAAGCAATTCCAAACTGGTCTTCCATTTACCAGCATCGGTCTGCACTCGCAAACTGGTTATTCCAAATTGCGGCAGCATCTTGTAGGAAGAAAAGCTGGCGCTGGTCAGCGGGCTGTCCTTGCTGTTGACTATCCGTTGCAGCCGGTTGTCCAGCAGCATTGTTGCTGCATATTCCTTGAGCCGCCGCAGTGCCGCAGCCTGCGTGAACATTTCCGGCTCCGCGTTCCAGACGGAGGCAATGCTGACCGCAGTATGTCCCAAGTCAGGCTCATGCTGATAAAACGCTTCGAGGCCTTGCTCTGCCACCTTGCCCAGCTCAATGCAGGCAGGTGACGCGGTCTTCGCCTTAAGCTGGCTGAACTGCTGGCTGATCAGCTTCTGAAGCGCAGCCGGTTCCGCGTCACCGACTGCGACCAAAATCATATTGTCCGGGCGGTACCAGCGTTCATAATACTGGCGGAGCAGAGCGGCATCGGCCTTTTTCAAAACTTCCTCTGTGCCGATCACATCCCGCTGGGCCAGCAGGGTGCCAGCAAAGGCCTGCTCTATGCCTTTTTTATACACCCGTCGGCTGGCGGAATCGCGCTCGCGTTTCTCCGCCAGAATGACTCCGCGCTCCTTGTCCACCTCCTTCGGCAGGAGCAATGCGCCGCCCGCATAATCAACCAAGAGCTGCAAGCCCTTGCTGACCGTCTGCTCTTCGCTGTTTGGCAGCATGAGCTGATAGACGGTCTCATCGTAGCTGGTGTGGGCGTTGCTGTCCGGCCCGAACGCCATGCCGATGGACTGGAAATATTCCACCATTGCCCCAGGCTGATAGTGCGTGGTGCCGTTGAACATCATGTGCTCAAGATAATGAGCCACGCCGCGCTGCTCGTCGCGTTCCTGCACTGAGCCGGACTGGATGTTCAGTTGCAGGCTGACCCGGCCTTTAGGCTCATGATTGGGCATGATCACATAGCGCAATCCGTTCTCCAGCGTGCCGAAGGTCAGGGCTGGATCAGGCTTGAGATCGCTTTTGTCCTGCGGCCATCCTTGTGAAAGACAGGTTTCTTTGGCCGCAAGCTGGGCCGGACGGCAGGGCGCAAGCAGCAGCCCAGCGGCGAGAACAAGGGAAAAAACGATTCGGTTCCACGTCATAGCGGAGTCAGGGCGGTGCAGCCCACCTCAGTTTTTGATTTTTTTGATGATATTGCGCTCAACCGGCTGACCGGCGGCCCCGCAGCAGGCGGCGCAGCGTTCTTTGCCAGTAACCACCCATCCCCTAGGCAGCGGACTGCCAAGACAGACTCTCAAGGCCGCACCGGCCTGCATCATGCGAGTATTCTGGATTTTCAGCATTTTGTCAAGATGCCCCGGTCTGCATCGGCCTGTGCGGGCAAGGATGTCCACAACCACCCAATCCGGCGGCACCGGACGGTCCGGGCAAATTTCTTGGGTCTGCGCTCTGCTTTCATCAGCTGCGGCCAGCAGGACAGCGCCCGCCGCGAACAGAACAGGAATAAGATGTTTCATCATCAGCTTCAGTGCCTTGACGAGAAGGTTGCGGCTGCGGTCAGGTTGCGGATTTCCCGCGCCCAGACCTGATAGCCCAAGGTGGAGAGATGCACGCCGTCATGCAGAAAACAAGGGCGGGTGACTGGCAGGCAGCTTGCCGCGAACGGCTCCGTCATGTCAAGAAAGGCGCAGCCGCTCCGCTCGGCATATGCTTGCAATTCCTTGTTGACTGCGCCAAGCAGGTCCGCTGTCAGGCCACAGCAGCGCATCGGCATGATGCCGTTGACCACAATCCTGCTGCCCGGACACAGAGCCGCCACCCTCGGCAGCATGGTCTGAAACACCGCAGTGAAATGCGGGCTGCCCATGAGCAGATTGTTAGTGCCAGACATGAGCAGGAGAAAATCTGGTTCCGGCATAGTGTCGAGTTCATCAGCCAGCCGGGCGGACAGTTCTTCCACGCATTCTCCGGCCTTGCCCCGGTTGATCACGTCCAGTTCCGGCAGGAGAACGGCCCAGTCGCCCCATTCTGCCAGCGAGTCGCCTAACAGCATAATCGTTTTTTTGGCATCAGCCATCATTTTTCTCTCGTTTCAGGAATGCACGGCGGTGTTGAACGGTGGTCGGCGCGAAAACAAAAAGGCCGCCTATAAAGGCGGCCTTGCGCAAACCAATCTGTCCTGCTGAAATCAGACGCAGCCGGTCGGTTTCGGCAGACCAGCCATCTTGCAGGCTCCCTTGCCAGGGCCGGAGGGGAACAGCTCGTAAATCCGCTTCAGCGGGAAGCCGGTGGTCTTGGAGAGAATACGGACCATCGGGGCGATGCCGTTCTTCTTGTAGTACTCCTGCAGCGCGTCAAGAACCTGCTGATGCTCCTCGGTCAGGGTGCTGATGCCTTCCACGCTCTTAACGTAGTCAACCCAGTCCGTATCCCAAGACTCGGCGCCGTTCAGCAGGAAGCCGTCCTCATCAACTTCGTAAGATTTTCCCTTGTGTTCAATGGTTGCCATAATGGTTCTCCTGTGGGCAAAGATAGGTTGAAATGAATAAAGGCATATTCACCGTTGCGGTCTGTGCGGGTGTCAGAGGAAAGACATAACCTATGGGCAGTTCTTTGTCAAGCACTCTTCGTTTTTTTCTGCTGCGGAACAAGCTGTTTCAGACGGCGGATGCACAATGATTGGCATTTTTCCTGACAACCTGCTATCTTGTGCGGATGAGACAGGAAAGGCGCAGCTCCTTTCGGACCAAGAATTCATTGGAGAGTGAAGCAAGATGTTGGATTTTTTACGCAAACAGGCTCAGTCAACCCTGATTCAGACCGTGGTGCTGATCATTGCGGTGGTGTTTATTTTTTGGGGAGTCGGCACCAATCTGAGCGGCAGCCGCAATTCTGTCGCCACCGTGAACGGCACAGAAATATCTCCCGTGGAATACAATCGGGCCTACAGCCAAACGGTGGACGGCCTCCAGCAGCAGTTTGGCGGCAAAATGCCGCCCGGTTTCGCCGAGCAGCTTGGCATCCGCGAGCAAGTCCTGTACCGGCTGATTCAGGCCGAGCTGCTCCGGCAAGGCGGCGAGGAGGCGGGCATCAGGATCAGCGAGCTGCCGGTGCAGCAGCGGATCGCTGCAATGCAGGTTTTTCAGGAGAATGGCAATTTCAACCTGCAACGCTACAAGACTGTTCTGGAGCAAAACCGGATGACTCCCAGCTCCTTTGAGAAGGGTCTGAAATCCGACCTCAGCACGGAGCGGGTGCAAGAGCTGGCTGGCAGTTTCGCCGTGATCCCCGATAACGCCGCCGCCCGTTGGCAGGCATGGAGCAACGAGCAGCTCAAGCTGGCCTATGTCAAGCTGGAGCCTGCCGCGTTCGAGGCCAAGGTTGCCGCAGACGACAAGGCTCTGGCCGCCTGGTTTGAGAAAAATAAGGAAAAATACCGCTCTGAGCCGAAAGTGCGGCTGAAATATCTGCTCTTCAATCAGAGCGATGACGAAAAAGAGGTCAAAATCGCTGACGAGGAGCTGAAGGCGAAGTACGAGCAGGACAAGGAGAGCTACCGCCAGCCGGAGCAGCGTCATGCCCGTCATATTTTGTTCAAAATCGAAAAAAACGCCCCAGAAAATCTCCGCGCCGAGAAAAAGAAGCAGGCTGAGGAAGTGCTGGCGCAGGCTAAGGCGAAAGGCGGTGATTTTGCCGCGTTGGCCAAGCAGCACTCGGACGATGCCAGCAACAAAGACATGGGCGGTGACTTGGGCTTTTTCGCTGCCGGACGAATGGTGCCTGCCTTTGACGCAGCGGTCTTCGCCATGCAGCCGGGCGAAATCAGC
Source organism: Candidatus Electronema sp. JM (assembly GCF_048287415.1). Classification (NCBI taxonomy): domain Bacteria; kingdom Pseudomonadati; phylum Thermodesulfobacteriota; class Desulfobulbia; order Desulfobulbales; family Desulfobulbaceae; genus Candidatus Electronema; species Candidatus Electronema sp. JM. The sequence continues at coordinate 14,211 of NZ_JBLWEN010000001.1, read as the reverse complement.
GGGCCGATTGAAACTGAATTCGGCTATCACCTGATCAAGCTGGAAGAAGTCAAACCAGAAACCGTGCGCAGTTTCGAGCAGGTCAAGGACAGCATCGCCGTCGGTCTCAAACGGCAGCAGGCCAAAGCCCTGAGCTTCAAACGGGCGGCGGCGGCCTACGAGGCGGTGATGAAGGCAGGCAGCTTGGACAAATACAGCCAGCAGGAAGCGGGCAAGGTGCAGGTTTTGGAGCCTTTCTCCCGCAGCGAGCGTCCGCAAGGACTGCCTGCTGATCCAAAGTTTGTCGAAACTGCCTTCAGTCTGAAAAAAGGCGAGTTGTCCTCAATCATTGAGCTGCGCGAGGGCTATGCCGTCCTTTTCGCTGATGACGTGAAGGAGCCAGAGCAGCCCAAGCTGGAAGCGGTGAAGGACAAAGTGCTGGCTGCATGGAAGAAGGAAAAGGCGGCGGAACTGGCTGCCAAGGCGGCGGCGGATTTGCTCGCATCCAGCCGGGAGAAAAAAGCCCTGCAAAGCCCGGAAGGCGGGACTGTGATTGTCACCGGGCTGCTCAAACGCGCAACTCCGGGCGGAGAGAACGCGCCGCCGGATGAGGTGCAGAGCGAAGCCTTCAAGCTGGCCTGGAAGGAAAAGCTGCCTGCCGCGCCGGTGCAGGCCGGAGAGGCGTGGTTTGTTTATGAAGTGCGCGAACGGCTCGCAGGCGAGGCCAAAACCGACGAGGCGACGCGGCAGCGGCTCACAACCTCAGCCCAGCGTGACCTGCTGACCGCGTGGCTGGCCAGCCTGCAAAGCAAGGCCAAGATACAGATCAGCCTGCGGAACCGCGACGACGAAGCCCCGCAGTAATGCGGCAGAGCGCGACGGTCTGACAGGCGGGGAGGCAATGTCCCGCCTGTTCTCTTTTTTTATGCTGCCTGAGCGCAGCACAGCCTGTTCGGAAGAAAAATGTCCCTCTCAAATCAGAACAGCAGCCAGATGAAGCTGGTCCGCAGTCTGCCCTCCTTGGAGCAGTTTCTGCTTACGTTTATTGCCGTGCTGTATGAGCCGGTCTCACCCGCCTTTCTCGCCTCCTGTCTGGCTGGCGCGGATTTGTCTGGCCTGCCGCCGAAAATCAGCAACGACGAGCTGGAAGGCGCGGTCAACCGCCTGCGCGAGCTGCGCCTGCTCAATGAGTTCAACCAATGCCCAGCCCTGCTCGCCGAGCAGCTTGTCCGGCAGGCCGCCGCTGAAGGCCGCTTTGCCGCCTTGGCTGAACTGATTGAGCGCAAGGCACCAGTCTCCTACCTCTACGGCAAATGGTCAACCCGCTGCCGCCGCGCCCTGCGCCAGTTCCGCATCGGCCTGCATACTGGCGACACCGACAAAATGGAGGAAGCCGCCCTCTTTCTCAAGGAGCAGTGCAAGGAGGAGCAGCCGGGGCCGCCGCCTGCGGTGCAGGTGGTGGCCGAGACCTTTGACGCGGACTGGTTCCGCGCTCTGCCCGGCTTTCTTCAGTTTTATCTGCTCAATGAAATATTCCGCCACAGCGCGGAAAAGGCCGAGGATTATCCCGCAGTGACCGCCTACTTGGAGCAGGAAGAGAAAATGCTCCTGTCTGAGGACGAGCGGGTGCCGTTTCGGCGGCTGCTGGCCGGGCATTATCTGCTGCGCGGCTGCACCGGCAAGTTGGACAGCCTGCTGGCCGCTCATGCCGACTCGTTCCAAGGCTCCGGCTTTGCGGGCAGCGCGGCTTTTCTCCAAGGCCGCACCGACGAGGCGATTCAGCTTTTCGAGACCGATCTCGCCTTGCTCAACAAATACGCTGGGCCAGAAGGCACCTTCTTTTTTAATATCAACGGGCTGTTCTGCATCATGGCCCTGCTTGCCCGCAGCGGCCCCGGCGACCGCGAGCTGATCCGTCGGGCGGCGGCCATCGTTCTCAGCCGCTGCCAAGGCGGGCCGGAAGAGCTGCCCTTCCGCTTCTTAGACCTCTACGTGGCAGCGGCGGCAGGCGGAATGCCTGACCTGCGCATCCTCACGGAAGGCTTTGAAAAAGAGGCGCGCAGCTTGAGCGTGCTCACTGCCGGGCTGGTGCTGCACTGGCTGAGTGTGCATCTGCCGGACAAGCTGCAAGCCGGACTGGAATCCCTCTGCCGCCGGGCTAAGGTGTATGGCTTCTTCTGGCTGGCGATGGCAGCGGCGCAGCTCTTGGCCGCCGCTGATCCAGGCCGCAAGGACATGGCCAAAATTGCCGAGAAATTAGCCAAGGAGATCAACTGCCGCAGTCTGGCGGATTTGGTCAAGCCGCAGGATGAATCGTGGAAGCAGAGCTTGGAGGAGCTGATCAGCGTCACAGGCAAGGCCAGACAGGCGGAGAAGACCAGCCGTCTCGCCTGGACGGTGGAATTTGCTGACGGCAAGCTGACTTTGGCAGCCAAGGAGCAGAAGAAAAAGCCGGGCAGCAAGTGGAGCAAGGGCAAGGGCGTAGGCCTCAACCGCCTGCTCTATTCGCCCAAGGATTTTGACTATCTCTCCGAGCAGGACGAAAAGATTTCCGCTGCGCTCCGGCAGGTGGGCGAGCCGACCTCGCGTAACGGCGGCTGCGAATTCGACATGGACAAAGCCCTGCCTGCGCTGGTCGGCCATCCGCATGTTTTTTTAGAGAACAACTCCGGCAACGTGCCGGTGGAGATTGTGGCTGGCGAGCCGGAGCTGATGGTTGAGGAGCAAGACGGCTCTCTCTTCATCCATTTTCTTCAAGAGATCGGCGAGGGTCGGGTTACAGTCTGGCAGGAGACCCCGACCCGCTTCCGGGTGATGGAGATCAACGACGAGCACCGGCGGGTGGCGGGCATCATCGGACCCGGCGGCAAGCGTTATCCGGCTGCGGCGGGCAGCCAAGTCCTGAGCGCTATCGGCAATATGGCCTCGTTCATGACCGTGCATTCCTCGATTGACGTGGGCGGCGCGGAAAAGGATGTGAAAATTATCGAGGCCGATCCGACCATTCACATCCACATCATTCCCTACGGCACCGGCTTCCGGTTGGAGATGTTCGTTCAGCCGTTCTCGCGCAAGGGGCCGTATCTCAAGCCGGGCATCGGCGTGGCCAATCTGATGGCCGAGGTCGGCGGACGGCGGATGCAGACCCGCCGCAACCTGCTGCTGGAGGAGGAGAAAGCTCGCGAGATCGAGGAGAGCTGTCCGATTCTCGACCTTGCCACGGACTTGGCGCAGGAAAACGACCGTGAGTGGCATCTGCTCGACCCGGAGGAATGTCTGCAAGCCCTGCTGGAGCTGGAGGAAATCCGCGACCGCGCTGTGCTCGAATGGCCAGAGGGCGAAAAGCTGGCCGTGCGCAAACAGGCGGGCATCAGCCAGCTCAACCTCAACATCCGCACCGGCCAGCAGGACTGGTTCGCCCTGTCCGGCCATGTGCAGGTGGATCAGGACGAGATCATTGACCTGAAAAGCCTGTTGGACAAGGTGCGCGAGGCCCGCAGCCGCTTCATCCCGCTCGGCAAGGGGCAGTTCCTTGCCCTGACCCAGGAATTCCGCAGCCGTTTGGAAGAGCTGCTCCGCTTCAGCGAGGCGGGCGGCAAGAGCGAGAGCGGCGAAGAGGAAATCCGCATTCATCCGCTCGCGGCCTTGGCTTTGGACGACCTCACCCGGCAGGCCAACACCCAGGCCGACGAGGGTTGGAAGAAGCAGCTCGCCCGGATTGAATTTGTCCAGGATTTTGTCCCGGAAGTGCCCTCCACCTTGCAGGCCGACCTGCGCGATTATCAGGTCGAGGGTTTTGTCTGGATGTCGCGGCTGGCGCATCTCGGCGTGGGCGGCTGCTTGGCCGATGACATGGGCCTCGGCAAAACCTTGCAGTCTTTGGCGGTGATCCTCGACCGGGCGGAGGACGGCCCGACTTTGGTCGTCGCGCCGACTTCAGTTTGCATGAACTGGGAGCAGGAGGCGGCCCGCTTCGCCCCGACCATGACCGTGCGCAGCTTGGCCAATCCTGACGAGCGCAAAGAGGTGATCAGCAATCTTGGCAAGCGGGACATCCTCATCACGAGCTTCACTTTGCTGCAGCAGGAGGTGGATTTGCTCGAAACTGTGGCTTGGCAGACCGTGGTTTTGGACGAGGCGCAGTCGATCAAAAACGCGGCCACCAAGCGTTCCAAGGCCGCGATGCGTCTGAATGCCAAGTTCCGCCTGATCACCACCGGCACGCCGATAGAAAACCATCTCGGCGAGTTGTGGAACCTTTTCAACTTCATCAACCCTGGTCTGCTCGGCACTTACAAGCAGTTCAACACCAGATTCGGCATTCCGATTGAGAAGCACGGCGACCGCACCGCCAAACGCCAGCTCAAAAAGCTGATCCGGCCTTTCATGCTCCGCCGGATCAAGTCGCAGGTGCTTGACGAGCTGCCGCCGCGCACTGAAATCACCCTGCGGGTGGAGATGAAGAAGTCGGAAATGGCCTTCTATGAAGCCATCCGCCAGCAGGCCTTGGAGAATATTGAAGGCAGCGATCCAAAAGCCGGGCGGCATTTGCAAATTTTGGCAGAAATCATGCGCCTGCGCCGGGCCTGCTGCAATTCCAAGCTGATTGACTCGGCCAGCAAGATACCGTCGAGCAAGCTGGAGGTCTTTGGCGAGGTAGTTGAGGAGCTGCTCGAATCGCGGCACAAGGCGCTGATTTTCAGCCAGTTCACCGGCCATCTCGCCTTGATCCGCGAGTACCTCGACGGCAAGGGCATCAGCTACAAGTACCTTGACGGCACCACACCGCCGAAAGACCGCATCCGCCAGGTGGACGAATTCCAAGCGGGCGACGGCGACCTTTTCCTGATCAGCCTCAAGGCGGGCGGACTTGGTCTCAACCTCACGGCGGCGGACTACGTCATCCACATGGATCCGTGGTGGAATCCGGCGGTGGAGGATCAGGCTGCTGACCGCGCCCACCGCATCGGCCAGAAGCGGCCCGTGACCGTGTATCGTTTGGTCACGGCCAACACGATTGAGGAAAAAATCGTCCGCCTGCACCACGAGAAGCGCAATTTGGCCAGCTCGCTGCTGGAAGGCACCGACGCAGGCGCCCGCATGAGCGCGGAAGAGCTGCTGGAGCTGATCCGGGGCAACTGATAGGCAACCAGCGCTGAACGCGGTATAATAGACCTCTTGCGTAACTGCCCTGCGTTGAGGAGCCGCATCAAGCATGTGCTTGATGTAGGGGCGAAAAATTTTTCGCCCCTGCTGCTTATCCAAGCAGGTATAATTCAACGCTGCTCAGGACGGAGGATGAAATGAGAAAAAATAGAGCACACGGCCTGCTGCTGACGGTGGCGGCCTTGCCGCTGCTGGCCGGATGCGGAGTCAAGCAGCGGGCTGAGGCTGCGTGGCAGAAGGTGCCTGCGCTGTTAGACAAAATGCCGTTTGTGCGGCAGGAAAGCAAGCCAAGCGGCGTGACCTATCCGCCCACGCTCAAAGCAAAGGCCGTGTTTGCCCCGGAGCAGGTTCCAGCGGGCTGCAAGGTCTTCGCTCATCTGCTGATTTGGACACCGGCAGGAGCGAACGGCCACGGTCTTGCGGGCGTGGTGGAAAAAGAAGCCATGCGCTGGGGCGCGGATCTGCTCCTGCTCGGACGGAGCCGCAAGGCGAAGGAAGACAAGAGCATGATTTTTGTCTATTACGGCCCAGAAGAGCCGTATAATTTCCGAGAACGCTGGGCAGGCTGGAAGTTCGGCTACAGCGACTGGGTCAGCCAAGGCGGCTGGGCGGCGGCGGGCTATGACGAATGGGACAAAAAAACGGTCTGGCATTCTGATCCCTTAGTCATCCAAGCCGCCTTTCTCCGCTGTCAGGACATTCCTCCGCATGAACAGCCCTGAGCAAATCTCTTACCCCATCAATCGTCATTATGACAGAAGCTGCTGGAAAAAATTCCTTGGACATCAAGGCGATTCTCAATCTGCTGCCGCATCGCTACCCGCTCATCCTGCTGGACCGGGTGCTGGACTTTGAACGGGGCAAACGCATCACCGGCCTGAAAAATGTTTCCATGAACGAGCCGTTCTTTCAAGGTCATTTTCCCGGCGAGCCGGTCATGCCCGGTGTGCTGATGCTGGAAGGCATGGCCCAGGCAGGCGCGGTGCTCGCCTATCTCTCCGCTGACAACATGGCGGGCAAGCTGGTGTATTTTGCCGGACTGGAAAAAGTGCGCTTCCGCCGGATGGTGCGGCCTGGCGACCAGCTTATTTATCAACTCGAATTTCTCAAGCAGCGGAGCAAGCTGACTGTGATGGCCGGACAGGCTTTGGTGGACGGCGCAGTGGCGGCGGAAGCCGAGCTGATGGCGACATTCTCCTGACCTTTTTCAAAAAAGACAACAAAATGGCCATACACCCTGCTGCGGTCATTGACCCCAAGGCAGAAATTCATGCCAGTGCCTCAGTCGGCGCGTATGCCGTCATCGGCCCGGACGTAGTGATCGGCGCGGACAGCGTGATTGACGCGCACGCAGTGATCTCCGGCCCGACCCGGATTGGCGAGCGCAATCATATCGGCTCCTTCTCCTCCATCGGCAGTGCGCCGCAGGACATGCGCTACAAGGGCGAGCCGACCGAACTGCTGATCGGCGACGGCAATCATATCCGCGAATATGTCTCCATCCATCGGGGCACGGTGTCCGGGCGTGGCCGGACGGTGATCGGCAATGGCTGCATGTTGATGTCCTACTGCCATGTCGCCCACGACTGCATTCTGCACGATCATGTGATCATGTCCAACGTGGCGACTTTGGCTGGGCATGTGGAGGTCGGTAGCTATGCCAACATAGGCGGGCTGGTGGCGGTGCATCAGTTTTGCCGGATCGGCGCCTACACCTATGTCGGCGGCATGTCGGGAATTTCAATGGATGTGCCGCCTTATGTCATTCTGGCCGGGACCCGCAACCAGATGCGGATTACTGGCGTGAACAAGATCGGTCTGCGCCGCAACGGCGTGAGCCGTGAGGCGGTTGATGCTATTGAGCGGGCTTTCAGGATCATCTTCCGTTCCGCGCCGGAAGTGGTGCTGCAAGATGCCCTGATTCAAGCCGAGCAGGACATGCCGGAATCGCCGGAAGTGCTGCACTTGGTGGAATTTTTCAGAAGCAGCAAGCGCGGCGTGGTGAAACGGACGGAGGAAGGATAAATGAGCAATGAAGCCAAACTGATGCGGCTGACTGAGTTGGCTGCATATCAGGAAGGGGCGGTGATCAGCAAGACCCTCCTCAGCAAGCTGACCGGCACGGTCACGCTGTTCGCCTTTGACAAAGATCAGGGCTTGAGCGAGCACACCGCCCCGTTTGACGCGATGGTGCAGCTCCTTGACGGCGAGGCCGATATTACTGTGGGCGGGCAGCTTTTTCAGCTCCGGCAGGGCGACATGCTCATCATGCCCGCGCAGGTGCCGCACGCCCTGCACGCGGTCACGCCATTCAAAATGCTCCTGACGATGATCAGGTCGTAGCGAAATTTCGGCGGCTGGATCAGCCGCCGAAAAAAACCGATAAGAATCGGCAGTTGCAATTTAATGTCACAAACTATGAAAGGGAAAAATCAAAGACTGATAGAGCTTGTCCCTATCACGTCTCTTGCAACCGAATTGCAGTTACGGGTGAGAGATATTAGAAATGAAGAAAGTGTTCGAAAGTGGATGTACACAGATCATGTGATATCTACAACTGAACATCTTGAATGGATAAATAATCTTAAAAAAGATAATAGACAAATTGTATTCGTTGTTTTGAGCGAAAAGTATACTCCACTTGGAGTCATAAGTATAAATAATATTGATTATTTTCATAGAAAGGCGAGTTGGGCGTATTACTTAACACAGACTGAGAGAGGTGGGGTTGGCCCTTCTTTAGAGTATTTTTTTATCAATTTTGTTTTTGATAATCTAAATCTGGAAAAATTAAACTGTGAAATTATAGAAGGAAATTTTACGATCGTAAAGCTGCATAAAAAATTCTTCTTTCAAGAAGAAGGATTCAGGCGTTCAGATATCATAAAAAATGGTGTTCGCATAGGCGTTCACTTGCTTGGGTTAACCAAGCAAGATTGGCTTGCAGGGAACGCTGAAATTCAAGAAAAATACAGAGGTGTATTTGAAAAATTTTCTATAATAGCTCGATGGAGACTTGAGAATTGAATTAAATGCATAGATATCTTGCACCATTGCTGCTGCAATTGATGGACAAACAAGATGACTTTTTCAGCGATATGTTGTTCTATGCCTATCGGATATTCTGGGTTTGGCGGTGTAGAATAGGGAGGTTTCGAAGTGTGAAAGTTGGTAAGGAAGGGAGACTCCCCTAACTGGAGGTTAGGGGCAATCTTATTGTCTATCGTGCAACAGTTGTAGGGTAAAATAAAACTTAATGCACTTGTTAAGTGCCCAAAAAACGAGAGAGAACTGTACTTGAAATCGTCAACTGGAAAATACTTTATCGCATTAGACCATGTAAGGGCTTTTGCTGCATTCATTGTGTTTACATGGCACTTTATTCACGTGAACAACGGGCAACTTGCGCCGCCGCCAATATTTCCGCTGTCTTTGCTAACCGAAGGGCATACTGGCGTGGCCCTCTTTATGGCATTGAGCGGTTACTTATTTGCAAAGCTTTTAGACGGCAAACGTATTGTTTACACTCATTTTATTTTGAATCGTTTTTTGCGTCTTGCGCCGTTATTGGCAGCAGTAATATTTATCATTGGATTGAAAGAATTGCTTGTTGGCCATAATATTATTGCTTATGCGAAAAACATTGTTTTTGGAGTCATAATGCCATACTTTCCTAACGGAGGTTGGTCAATTACAGTGGAGTTTCATTTTTATTTAGTTCTTCCGATTTTACTTTTCTTATCAAGAAAATGGAATTATTCGTTGTTACTTGTTATTTTCCTGTCGATCGCAGTACGTTTTATCCTACACCAAGATTTTGGAGAAATACAAAAGTTGTCGTATTTCACAATCGTAGGGAGGATAGATCAGTTTGTCTTTGGTATGCTGGCGTATCAATTCAAGAGATATGTTTCTCGAAAGCATCTTCTATTATTTTTCAGCTTTCTTCTGTTTTCTGGATTTTATTGGTATTTTGACTATCAAGGCGGCTTTTATAAAAACCCATCCTACCCATCACCAAGCATAATATGGGTCTTCATGCCGACAATTGAAGGATTATTTTATGCTTCATTTATTTCTTGGTACGATAATTCATTCAAGCATTCTACAGGAAAGTTGTCTCGGTTTATTGCTCTCATAGGGACATATTCATATTCAATTTATCTGCTACACTTTTTTGTTGTATTCCGTATGGCGAATTTTGTTAATGACCATATCATAGATATATCTAATAAATATTTATCAATACTTTTTTCGATACCTTCTTTTTTATTAATAATACCAGTATGCTATCTTAGTTATAGATTTATTGAAAGTCCATTTTTGCTTTTTCGTACAAAATATATAGAAAAGATATCTTCAGAAGATTCAACGAAATAATGTAAAAAATGTATAGATACGGGCGGCATGAAAGGCATGATCACACCATAGATTTGGCATTTAAAATTTGACGCAGCAGCAATGTTCACATATCTTGATGGCTAAAAAGTATAACTGACCTTCGATGACGGCGCAGAGGGTGAAATAGACTTATCCTCTGAATTGTATGGCAAGATATTTGAACCGCTGAAGGATATTTCATTCTTCAAGTCCTTCATCTTAGAAGGCCATACCATGTCATGGAGCAACGGAGCAGATTTCGCTCCTGAGTTCTTGCGTGAGCATGTACACTGAATCAATCATAGATTGAATAACATGGCTGAAGCATTGCTTGCCCAAGCGCAGCAGTTGATATGGGGGCAAGAAAAAAAATGGCTGATGAAATCATCGAAGAGTTATGGAGAATTAAAGACAGCATCGCACGAGACCATGCGTACAGCGTGGACGATCTTGCCGCTCATCTCCAAACCAAAGACCTGTTGCAATGAGAAATACGCAGTGCCACAGGCTGGATTGCAAGCCCATTTTGAAAATTTGACGCGGCAAGCTGCGTTTAAGATAACAAATCTACTTCCAGTTTTAAATATGACCACTGACATCTCCACTTCCCCCGACAAGCCCCTCGACTTCATTCGGCAGATTGTTGCCGATGACCTTGCCTCTGGCAAGCACACCAGCATTGTCACCCGCTTCCCGCCGGAGCCAAACGGCTTCCTGCACATCGGCCACGCCAAGTCCATCTGCCTGAACTTTGGCATTGCCCAAGAGAACAAGGGCGTGTGTCACCTGCGCTTTGACGACACCAACCCCAGCAAGGAGTCGGTGGAATATGTTGAGTCCATCCAGCGGGATGTGCGCTGGCTCGGCTTTGACTGGGGCACGCATCTCTACTACGCTTCTGATTATTTCAGTCAGCTCCACGACTTCGCCGTGCAGCTCATCAAACTTGGCAAAGCCTATGTCTGCCACCTCAGCGGCGACGAGATGCGCGAATATCGCGGCACGCTGACTGAGCCGGGCAAGGACAGCCCCTACCGCAACCGCAGCGTCGAGGAAAACCTTGCTCTTTTCGCGCAGATGAAGAACGGCGAGCTGGAGGAAGGCACCTGCACGCTGCGGGCCAAAATTGACATGGCCTCGCCCTACATCATCCTGCGCGACCCGGCCATTTACCGCATTCTCAAGAGCCACCACCACCGCACGGGCAGCACCTGGTGTATCTATCCGATGTACGATTTCTGCCATTGTCTCTCGGACATGATCGAAGGCATCACGCATTCCATCTGCACGCTGGAGTTTGAGAACAACCGCGCCCTCTACGACTGGGTCTTGGACACGCTGCAAACGCCCTGTCACCCGCGCCAGTACGAGTTCGCCCGCCTGAACATCAACTACACGGTGATGAGCAAGCGCAAGCTGCTGCAATTGGTGCAGGAAGGCTATGTGGATGGCTGGAACGACCCAAGAATGCTGACTATCTCCGGCCTGCGTCGGCGTGGCTACACACCCGCCGCTATCCGCAACTTCTGCGCCACTGTCGGCGTGGGCAAGCGGGAGTCGTGGATAGACATGGGCGTGTTGGAAAATGCGGTGCGCGATGATCTCAACATCCATGCGCCGAGGGTGATGGGCGTGTTGGAGCCGCTCAAGGTGGTCATCACCAACTACCCGGAAGAGCAGGTGGAAGAGGTGGAGGGACAGAATCACCCGCAGAACTCGGACATGGGCACGAGGCAGCTTCCTTTCTGCCGTGAGCTGTACATTGAACGCAGTGACTACATGGAAAACGCGCCGAAGAAGTTCTTCCGTCTCTCCGAGGGCCGCGAGGTGCGCCTGCGTTATGCCTACCTGATCACCTGCCAGAAAGCGGTGAAGAACGCGCAGGGCGAGGTTGTCGAGCTGCATTGCACCTACGACCCCGCAACCAAAGGCGGTTCAACGCCGGATGGCCGCAAGGTCAAAGGCACCATTCATTGGGTCTCGGCGCGGCACGGCATCGCGGCCCGCGTCTGCCTCTATGACCGCCTCTTCAGCGCCGAGCATCCTGATGCGGACAAGGAGCGCGACTTCAAGGACTTCCTCAATCCTGACTCCAAGAAGGTGCTGGACAACTGCGTGCTGGAGCCGTCGCTTGCTCATGCTGCCTTGGACGACCGCTTCCAGTTCGAGCGGCAGGGCTATTTCTGCTTGGACAGCAAAGAAAGCCAGCCGGGCCAGCTCTTCTTCAACCGCATCGTCACCTTGAAGGACAGCTGGGTCAAGGCGAGCGAGGAGGAGTGATGCACATGAAGAATGCAGACCTGAAGACAGCAGCTGTAGCGGTCGCCGCCTGCCTTCTGATGCTGCCACGACCTGCCGCCGCCTGCGTGCAATGCGTAACCGAGCAGTTTGAATACACCCTGCCCCACATGCTTGGCTGGTGTCTTGGCATGATAATCTGGTTCGTTGCGCTAACGGCAGCTGTCAAGCCTGAGGACAGGGCTGCACTCAGGCCCCTTCCTTCCAGTCTTCTGAAGGCTGCCGGGCTTCTTCTGCTGGCCTTCTTCACAGGTGCTGCATGGCTTGGGCCTTTCTCCTTTATGCTGCTTGGAGGCATATCGCTCTGTGCCACCAACAAGGCCATTAGGCCGCAAATCTGGCCGACGCTGTCAAAGAGATCGCAGATTGGGCTGAAGGTAGTCTCCGCTGTGGCGATTGCAAGCATTCTGGCAGGACTGGTGATCAGCATGAAAACACGGATAACGCGCAGCGATGCAGATTTTATCCTGCGATAGAAAGGTGGTCTTACCTTCTATAGGGTTGTCTCTCAACCGAAGAAGTACGAGGCGACGCTGAGAGAGGTTCTGGCCAGAACGAAAGACGAGTCCGTTGCTCATCAAGTATCAGAAGCACTGGCGAAGATCAAGAAAGAGGAAACAGAGACGGTGCAATGAGTTCCCTGCCGCTTTTAGCTTGAGCAGCAAAGCGAGCGGGGAGGAGTGATGTGTCTCAACCATGAAGTTGCGCATTAAGAAGAAGGCGTTGCAGCAAAGATGAACTTCGAGTGGGATGAAGCAAAGGCTCGTGTCAATATAAAGAAGCACGGTGTTTCCTTCGTTGAAGCAAGTGAAGTATTCAATGATGAACATTCATCCTGCGTTTACGATCCTGACCATTCTTCCGCCGAAGACCGCTATCTTCTTTTTGGCGTTTCTTTGAAAGGCACTCCGCTTGTTGTATCCTATACGGAGAGGTCAAACAGCATTCGCATCATTTCAGCACGGCGGATGACCCGCCAGGAGCGCAACGCCTATGAAGGATAAAGACACCTTGCGGCCTGAATACTCTGCCGAGCTGATCAAGTCAGGCCAGCGGGGAAAATACGCGCAGGCATATCGGGAGGGAACGAATATCGTTGTCATCGCTCCTGATCTGCGCAAACTGTTTCCCGATTCGGATGCAGTCAACCGCGCTCTCCGCAAGTATGCTGAAGAGCATCGTCTGGGCTTGGCAGGAAGCTGATGCAGGGCGGACGGCGAGGAATTGACTCGTGCCGCCTTGTCTGATATAGACAATCCGCCCTTGGATGAGGAGACAGTCAGCCGGATGCGCCCGGCAGTGCAAGGGCTGCCGGAGCGGGAGCGCGTCACGCTGAGTCTCAACCATGAAGTTGTGGAGTTCTTTAGAAACTGCGGCCAAGGCTGGCAGAACAAGCTGAACGATATTCTTCAGCGGTATGTGAAAACCTGGGCGCAGGGGATTGCTTCGCTTTCCCCGGCCTGCAGATTTGTTGATATTTTTCATATTGGACGCTCTTTCTTCATGCGGGCGCAACAAAAGGAGGAAACATGATGAAAACAATATGCCGAAGAAATGCGGCGCGGTTTGTTTTTCTTGCATTATGCGCTGTGTCGTGCTCAGCCTGTCAGTATGACAGGGTGATGCCAACGCAGCCGCCGCAGGCATCCGCGCCCTATGCAGGAACATATATTGCAGAAAACGGGGAAGGCTATTTGCTGTTGAGTCAGAATGGAACATTTTTCAGTGAGGAAGAACTTGACCGGGTATATTCCGGGGTGTATGCCATTGAGAACGATGTTGTCACCCTGACATTGCCTTCTGGACGCTCCGCGACGGGCAGAATTGAAGGCAATGCCTTGATAGACAAGGATGGAATACGCTGGACAAAGCAATAGCCTGATCTCCTTGACGCTCTTCCCTCATCTGCTTATGTCCTTCCCGAATAAGCAGATGCCCCTGTTCCGCCAATGCCTGCAGCCCCGCAGACCGCCCTTCCACCCCGGCTTTGAACCTCCCCCATCCTCCCCCAAAAACATACCAGCATGTTCCCACCAAACATACCAGTATGCACCGACCTTCCCATACAGTATGTTTCGGAAAACCATCAGGTATGTTGCCTCGGTGCATACCTGATGGTTTCCTCGGAACCATCTATATGGTTTTTCCGAAACCATTCTCATAGTTTTCCGCGCCCTATTTGATTGACAAAGAGCAGGCTCCGCCGTATCTTGGCTTGATCAAGCAAAACTGCTTGCATCACCACATCTTATAGCCCAAACGGAGGGGGTAGTCCTCAAGGCATAGCGGCTAAATTTGGAGCTATATTTTCATTGTAATGATGAATAAAATTCCAAAGTGACCCGATATGATTCTTCATCTTTTTAGAAAAAGAAAGAGTTTTTCTGC